>NZ_JABUZD010000148.1:0-88830 GCF_014897875.1 Halomonas sp. 3A7M | reverse complement strand
ACGTGAAGTAAGTCAACTACGTCCTGGAATGAACGCTTACTTTGATACAGAGTTTTATCAACTTCCCCCGCCTCGTTGGGAGCGCCCTGAGGGCTCTCTTCGGGTGGTGCTGTTCTCCCATCGTGACCTGAATAGCATGGATAAGCAGGAAAGGGTTCATGCGTGTTACTTGCATGCTTGCCTCAAATACGTCATGCGCGAACAGGTGACTAATACATCCTTGCGTGAGCGTTTTGGAATAGAAGCCAAAAATAGTGCGACGGCCTCACGCATCATACGTGATGCGTTGGAAGAGAGAGTCATCAAGCCCTACGACCCTGAGCAAAGTAAGAAAAATGCCCGCTATCTACCCCATTGGGCATGATCTGGTGCTTTATTTGATGAGTATTTGATAGGGCAGTTATTTGCATAGTTTGTGTTTTTTATTTTATTTTTAAAATCATATACTTAAATTGTTTTTTTGGCATATTTTTCTATTTGATGGGTATTTGATTGATGACACAGGGACGCAGCATCCGGTTGTTTCTGGTAGACGGCACGCCCAACGGCTTGCTTACCGCCGAAATCATGAACTGGACAGGCCATGTGCTGACTGGCCCGCGCACAAAGCTGACAGAGCTGGTGCAGCGACCCGAGTGCGGCCGCACTGGCATCTATTTTCTGGTGGGCCCTGACTTGGAAGGCAGCCCGCGTCCGCAGGTGTATATCGGCGAAAGTGATGATGTGGGTACCCGCCTAAAACAGCACAACCGACCAGAAGATAAAGGCGGCAAGGACTTCTGGGAAAAGGTCTGTCTGGTGACCAGCAAGGATCAGAACCTCACTAAAGCTCATGTGAAATATTTGGAAAGTCTACTAATCCAGTCAGCAGGCGAGCTTGGGCGCTGCAAGCTGGTCAACGGCACCGCGCACGAATACATCAACCTGCCAGAATCCGACCGTGCCGATATGGCGTTTTTTGTCGAGCAGATCCGCACCGTAATGCCAGTGCTTGGGCTGGATTTTTTGCGTCAGCGTCAGCATCCGCTCACACAAAATAGAGTAGAGCCTGTTCAAACTGTCCCCTTAACCACGTTTGAATTGAAAATACCTAAATACAAAATCACTGCCTGGGCGCAGGAGATAGACGGCGAGTTCATTGTGCTGTCCGGTAGTAAAGCACGCGAACGCTGGGCGAGTAATACAGACTATGCCAGCTATCGGCCACTGTACGAACAGTTGACGGAAGAGGGCGTATTGGCGTGTGATGAGTCGGGAATAGTCAGCTTTTCACGTGATCATGCTTTCTCAAGCCCCAGCGCTGCGGCTGCCGTAGTATCTGGGCGTCCTGCTAATGGCCGCACGGTATGGATAGAAAAAAACAGCCGCAAGACATACGGTGAATGGCAGGATCAACAAGTAAGCGCTGTGGTAGAGAATGTTTCAGAATAGAAAAATTCAGGTGTTTTCGTGTCGAAAAAAAATAAGAAGCAAAAAAGAAAAGAAGAGTCTGGACGCCTGGGTGCAATCAGGCGAAGAATTGAGGGTCATCAGAATAAAATAGGTGCCAAGGCGCAAGATGAACGATTGGCCAGACAGATAGCTGGAAACCTATATAGTGCCTTAAATGATAATGGTGATAGTGCAACTGTAGATGCTGGTACTAAAGATTGCTCAGAGCCATCTATGTATGATGAGACCCATTATCTTTGGGTTTTTGAGCCAGCTGATTTAGACGATATGTCGGTTGAGCAAGTTTTTGAAGTTTGGAAACACCGGGAGCAGTTATGTGGCTCTAAAGAAGTTGCAGCGGAGGCGCTTGCCATTATTGAGGTTGCAGATGAGGTGGTAGAAAGCTATCAAGGATGGCAAGGCTATATAAATAGGGTTGAAATTAGTGCATTGGAAGTTCCGTTTTTGTCTGACGACTCTGAAGAAAGCTATGTTAATGGAATTGAAAAAAACGCTTTAAATATAGCTCATGTTTTAGAATTGAGTGATGACGATGTTAAATTATCTTGGGAGAATAGGCCCGACAGCTTCGCTAGCATTGAGGCAGCGTGTCAAGCTCTGGCTTTATTAAGGAAAAAAGCAGGGTTGGTGAACTCCAGCGCATGGCAAGCGTTGATTGAGCATGATGAAATAGAAAAACTAAAAGATTACCTTCCTTATGAGGGAGCCTCTCTCAGCTTCATTAAAAGCGAGACTGATAAAAAGCTGATAGATTCTATTACGTTTGATGAAAAAAAGCGTCGAACAAGCGTTACTGTTGTTAGGGAAGGACAGCAAGATTTTCGAAAGCGAGTGCTTAAAAATTATTATGGTAGTTGTTGTATTTCAGGTAGTCGCATAACCGACGTTTTAGAGGCGGCCCATATAAGCCCTTATACGGGTCAAAATTCGAACAGGTTAGATAATGGTTTGTGTTTACGTGTAGATATACACAGGCTTTTTGATAATTTTTTAATCTCTATTAACCCTGAAAAACAACGAGTAGAAACGAGTTCAAAAATTAAAAATGATCCTGAGTATGGCCAGTTAGAAGGAAAGCAGATAATAAGAGGTAAGGTGTTGGCATCAGACTACTTTCTGAGTCAGCATTATCGAACTTTTTGTAAACGCGAAATATAACAGCCTGGGGGTAACATGGCCGACAGCAGGGAAGCGCAGTTCCAGCAGGATATCATCGACGCCATGGCCACGGGTGGTTGGAAAGTGGGCACGGCCAGTGGCTATGACCGCACCACAGCACTTTATACCGAAGACCTGCTGGGGTATGTGCAGGAGGCCTGGCCCGAGCGTTGGGAGAAGTTCTGCAAGGCTAACCCGCAATCGTCTGAAACGCTGTTTGTACAGAAAGTGGTACGCGAGCTGGAGCGAGCGGGCACGCTAGAGGTGCTGCGCCATGGTTTTAAAGTGCCGGGGGTGACGTTTGATCTGTGCAGCTTCAAGCCTGACCACGCCATGAACCCTGACGCGCTTTCCCGCTACCGTGCCAACCGCCTGCGTGTGGTGCCGGAAGTGGCCTATTCGCCCCATGCCCGAGAGAAGGGCAAGGGCGGCGAAAGTTATAACCCGCGCCTGGATCTGGTGCTATTTGTTAACGGCATACCTACTGGTACGCTGGAGCTAAAAAGCGAGTTCAAACAGTCGGTAGAAAACGCCAAGCGCCAATACCGCAACGACCGTCCATTAAAAGATCCTATTACGCGCAAGGTTGAGCCGCTGCTGGCGTTTAAGCGCGGCGCGCTAGTGCACTTTGCTGTCAGCCAAGCGGAAGTGGCGATGACTACGAAAATTGCGGGCAAAGACACCTTCTTTCTGCCGTTTCACCAAGGCACGGAAGGCGGCGGTGCAGGTAACCCTGCGCCGGAAGATGAAAATAGCTACGCGACTAGCTACCTTTGGGAGCGCGTCTTTGCCCCGGATGCTTGGTTAAAAATACTCGGGCGCTTTTTGCATTTGGAGCAGAAAACAACCGAAGACTTTCACGGTCGACGCAACACGAAAGAAACGCTGATTTTTCCGCGCTACCACCAATGGGAAGTGGTTAATCAGCTGATTGAGACCACTCAAGCCGATGATGGCGGCCAACGTTACTTGGTTCAACATAGCGCGGGCTCAGGTAAATCTAACTCCATTGCCTGGCTCGCCCATCAGTTGGCTAACCTCTATGACGAAAGCGGCCAGCAGAAGCGCTTCAACTCAGTGATTGTGGTGACTGACCGCACCGTGCTGGATAGCCAACTGCAAAACACCATTTACCAGTTTGAACACGCCCATGGGGTGGTCTGCCCGATCACCCGCGATGTCGGCAATCAGAGCAAATCTGAACAGCTGGCCGAAGCGCTGGCGAGCAATACCCGCATCATCATCGTCACTATCCAGACCTTTCCGGCGCTGTTCGATGCGCTGGATAAGCGGCCCACGCTTGCCGAAGGCCGCTATGCAGTGATTGCCGACGAAGCACACTCTTCACAGGCGGGCGATTCTGCGCGCAAGCTTAAGGCGCTATTAGCCGCCGCTGGCGAGAGCGCTGATGAAGACGAAGAAATCAGTGCAGAAGCAATGCTGGATGCAGCCGTGTCTACTCGTCGACCTAATGAGCGCATCAGCTACTATGCCTTTACCGCCACACCCAAGGCCAAAACACTAGAACTGTTTGGCCGTGTACCAGACCCAAGCTTGCCACCAAGTGCAGACAACAAGCCCGAGCCATTTCATCTCTACTCGATGCGTCAGGCTATCGAGGAAGGTTTCATTCTGGATGTGCTGCGTAATTACGTCACCTACAGTACCGCCTGGAAACTGGCCCATTTAGAAGATGAAGAGCAGGAAGTAGACGCCAAAAAGGCCTCCCGCGCATTAGCCAAGTGGGTTCGCTTACATCCTTACAATATTGCGCAGCGCGTAGAGGTCATTGTTGAGCACTTTCGCGCTAATGTACGCCACCTGCTGGACGGCCAAGCCAAAGCGATGGTAGTCACCGCCAGCCGCCAAGAGGCGGTGCGCTATCAGCTGGCGATGCGCCAGTATGTGGAAGCTCAAGGCTATAGCGACGTGCATCCCTTGGTGGCGTTTTCCGGCAGCATACCGGCCGATGAAGTCATTCCTGAGGAAGTAACTGAAGCCAGCCAACTGCTGAACCCTGGCGTTCGTGGACGTGATCTGGCCAAGGCGCTGGACAGCGACGACTTCAACGTGATGATCGCCGCTAACAAGTATCAGACTGGCTTTGACCAGCCCAAGCTATGCGCCATGTATGTGGACAAGAAGCTGCAGGGCGTAGACTGCGTGCAGACGCTCTCGCGATTGAACCGTCTGTTTCCTGGCAAACAGACGTTTATCCTCGATTTCTTTAATGAACCACAAGAAATTTTAGAAGCGTTTGCGCCGTATTATCGCAAAGCAACCTTGGCTGACGTTTCCGACCCGCAGGTGGTGTATGACCTTAAACGCACGCTGGATGCTAACGGCATTTATCACTGGCCCGAGGTGGAAGCGTTTGCTACTGCTTTCTTTGACCCTAAAGCACCCCCCTCACGATTAAGTTATCACTGCCAGCCTGCTCAAGATCGTTTCAAAAAGCGTTATGAAGTCACCGTAGAGCAGCAACAAACGTGGAAAGACGCTCGCCAGCAGGCGGAACAGCAGGGTGACGAAAAAGGGCGCATGCGTGCGGAGCAGGAGTTAGAAGACGCAGGCAAGACCCGCGATGAGCTTGATCTGTTCCGTAAAAACTTACAGAGCTTTGTACGCACCTATGAATTTCTCAGTCAGATCATCCACTTCGATGATGCTGAATTAGAACAGCTGTGCGTGTATGCCAAGCACCTGCATCCCTTGCTACGTATCGATCGATTATTAATTGGCGACCCTATTGATGTCAGCGAACTTGAGCTGGACAGCTATCGGCTGACCAAACGCGCTGAACAGCGCCTCTCGCTTGAAGAGGAGAGCGGCGACTACGGCTTGAAACCGATTTCAGATGTTGGCTCCGGCAAACCCCATGACCCCGAAACTCAACGCCTTAATGAGATTATCGAGCGCCTGAATGACCTCTACGGCGCAGATATTAGCGATGGGGATAAGCTGCACTTTGCCAACGGCATTGCTGACCGCATTGAGCGTGATGATGAGGTGATGGCCCAGATCAACCACCATGATGAAACCCAGGTGATGCACGGGCTATTTCCCAAGCGCGTCACCGACGCTGTATTAGATGCAATGAATGATCATGAAAAACTGAGTATGCCGCTGCTGGAGAACGAAGAAACGGGGCGGCAATTTGCGTTGCTTATTTTGACGCTGTTGGCGGGAAGAGCTGGGCAAAATGTTAAGTACACTGGGCCCGAAACGTAGACGTGTTCCAGCATATTCACCAGTAGTATGTGCAGCCTTTTTTTTACGGAGAGTTTATGTTTAACCGCCAAGAGTGGGCGTCATTGCTGGGTATCTATGGGCTGGGTGCGTTCCTGTATGCGCTGTTGTTAACGCCAGGATTTACGCCAACAGGGGTGACAGCAGGGTTAGGCTTTATGTTCATGGGGCTGGTGTTAGGGCTCTGTGGGGCGGTCATTGGGCGCCGCAGTGGCCGTGCCATGGTGGGTATCGTAGCGGGTTACATTCTTTTCATTGCGCTGGTAACGACAAACTACTGGCTTTCAGCATCAGGTTAGCGAGCGCTCAACGATTACCCAACAATGCCCAACAAAAAACGGCCACTTGCTGTATTAGCTAAGTGGCCGTTTTTTCTGGAATTCTTGGTCGGAATAGCAGGATTCGAACCTACGACCTCTGCCTCCCGAAGGCAGCGCTCTACCAAGCTGAGCTATATTCCGAATGTTGTCGCAGCAGTGCTCAACAACGGAGCGAATCATACGCAGGCGAAGGGTTTTTTTCAAGTCCCTTTTTTCGCGCTGGGTTGCTTTGTTGCGCTGACTTTATGCTTTGCGATCAACCGCTAACCGAGCGATGCTAGCCATGCTGTCTCGATAGGGGCTCGGTGGCAGAGCATCGAGTTCGGCTAGGGCTTTATCGGCCATCTCAACGGCCCGTGCGCGGGTATATTCCAGCGCGCCAGTGACATTGATGATCTCCAGCACCTCGTCGAGCTGTTCCAGCCCGCCCTTGCGAATCACTTGGCGGATTAGCTTGGCTTGTTCAGGCGTGCCGCGCTCCATAGCATGAATGAGCGGTAGGGTAGGTTTGCCTTCTGCTAGGTCGTCGCCGACATTTTTGCCCATGGCCTCGGCATCGCCTTGGTAATCCAGCAGGTCGTCGATGAGCTGGAAGGCGAGACCTAAATAACGGCCGTAATACTGTAGTGCGCGCTCTTGCTCAGCGGTGGCGTCGGCAAGTACGGCACCGCTGTGGGAGGCGGCTTCAAACAGCATCGCTGTTTTGCCTTGAATGGTTTCAAAGTAATCCGCTTCAGAAATGCTGGGGTTACCGATATTGGTGAGCTGCAGCACTTCGCCTTCGGCAATGACGCAGGTCGCGCCGGACAGAATCGCCATAATGCGCATCGATCCTACGTCCACCATCATTTGAAACGAGCGCGAATAGAGGAAGTCACCCACCAGTACGGATGGTGCGTTGCCCCAGGCATCGTTGGCGGTTTTTTTGCCACGCCGCATGTGCGATTCATCGACCACATCATCGTGCAGCAGCGTGGAGGTGTGCATGAATTCGATTAGCGTGGCCAGAGTGATGTGTTTGTCGCCCTCATAGCCCAGTGACCGGGCAGCTAGCAGCACGAGTAAAGGACGCAGACGCTTGCCGCCGCTTTCAATAATATATTGGCCGATGGTTTCTACCAGCGGCACTTTGGAATTCAATTGCGCGACAATGGTCCGGTTTACGGCGTCAAAGTCATCGGCCACCACGGCGTGCAGCGGTGAAGGCGTTGGGCTGGCAGGCGGGGTTTGAGAGACGTTGGCTGTCATGGGTTCCGTTCATCGCGGGGGTAGGATAGTTGGGGCCATGCTATGGGGCTGTCTGTGAGGCGTCAAGGTAGCGATAGACGTTTGTAGTGCGATGTGTGATTGACAATGCCCCGTAGTCTTGTGGTAAACCGCGATAGTCGCTATAATTCGCGACCCACTCATCATGCTCCCTGTCAGATGGCTGCCAAAAGGGGCGCCACTCGCAGCAGGTCGATAAGAGCGGAAGGCGATGAGCGTTGGTTACGCGGGGCGTAATCGGCATTAACGACAAGTCCGGAGAGCGACATGTACGCAGTTATTAAAAGCGGTGGCAAACAGTACCGCGTTCAAGAAGGTCAAACCCTCAAGCTCGAAAAAATCGAAGTCGCTACCGGCGAAACGATTGAGTTTGATGAAGTGCTGTTGGTTGCAGACGGCGATGACGTCAACGTTGGCGCGCCTTTAGTAAGCGGTGCCAAAGTGTCCGCTGAAATCGTTTCCCACGGCCGTGGCGATAAAGTAACGATCATCAAGTTCCGTCGCCGGAAGCACAGCATGAAGCGTCAGGGCCACCGTCAGTGGTTCACTGAAGTCAAAATTACCGGAATTTCTGCGTAAGCAGTCGATTCCCTTAAGGAGGATTTTGCAATGGCACATAAAAAGGCAGCCGGCTCCACGCGTAACGGTCGCGATTCCGAGTCCAAACGCTTAGGTGTGAAACTCTTCGGTGGCCAAGCAGCCAGCGCGGGTAGCATCATCGTTCGTCAGCGTGGCACTCGTTTCCACGCAGGCACTGGCGTTGGCCTGGGCCGTGATCACACGCTGTTCGCTTTGAACGACGGCTTCGTGAAGTTCGAGACCAAAGGTCCGAACAACCGTAAATTCGTTAGCATCGTTTCTGCCTAAGCAACAGCTGTTGCGCAGAGCGAAGATGACGAAATAAAAGCCCCGCCATGGCGGGGCTTTTTTGTCTTTTCGATCCCTTTTGCCTGTTATTAATGGGCGGGATATTGCAGTTAGGGCGGCGGAAGCGGCCGGGAGAATCCAATGCAGTTCGTCGATGAAGCCTCGATTATTGTTGAGGCAGGTAAAGGCGGCAATGGCTGTCTGAGCTTTCGCCGCGAAAAATATGTGCCCAAAGGTGGCCCTGATGGTGGCGATGGTGGCCATGGTGGCAGCGTCTACCTGATTGGTGACGATTCACTGAATACCTTGATTGATTTCAAGTTTCAGCGTTTTTACAAAGCTGAAAACGGCCAGGGCGGCATGGGTCGCCAGATGAGCGGTAAAGCCGGTGAAGACCTGCATGTGAAAGTGCCGGTGGGCACCACGGTGATCGATGAGGATACCCTTGAAGTTATCGCCGATGTCACCGATATCGGTCAGGTGGTACTGGTGGCCGAAGGTGGTCGCCGTGGGTTGGGCAATATTCACTTTAAATCTTCGACCAACCGTGCGCCTCGCCGCACCACGCCGGGCACTGAAGGCGATCGCCGCAACCTGCGCCTGGAAATGAAGGTAATGGCTGACGTCGGCCTGCTGGGCATGCCGAATGCGGGAAAGTCCACGCTGATCCGTTCGGTATCCGCGGCCAAACCCAAAGTGGCGAACTACCCGTTCACTACCCTGGTGCCTAACCTGGGTGTTGTGAAGCTGGGGATGCACGAGCACTTTGTGATGGCCGATGTGCCGGGGCTGATCGAGGGTGCCTCTGATGGCGCGGGCTTGGGGTTACGTTTCTTGAAGCACCTGACCCGTACACGTCTGCTGTTCCACGTGGTGGATGTGGCGCCGTTTGACGAGTCTGATCCCGTGGAAGCGGCGCAGGCGATTATTCATGAGCTAGGCCAGTTCTCGCCGGCGCTTTCTGAGCGGCCGCGTTGGTTAGTGCTGAATAAGTTTGATCTGCTGCCGGAAGATGAGCGCGAAGCCCGCGCCGAGGCGATTATCCAAGCGCTGAACTGGGATGGCCCGGTATTCCGCATCTCGGCCATCAGCAGCGACGGCACTGACAAGCTGGTGCAGGCAGCGTATCGCTGGCTGACAGAGCAGCAGCGCCTGGAAAATGAAGATGAAGAAGCCCATGCCCGCGAGCAGGAAATGCGCCGCCGCATGGAAGAAGAATCAGTGGCCCGTACGGAAGCGCGTCTTGGCCGTCGCCGTAAACGCGACGACGAAGATGACGACGACTTTGACGATGATGATTACGATGTCGAGGTAGAGTACGCCCCGTAACCGATCCGTCGGTCGAATGGGTGACGTCAGCAGGGTCAACGGAATCAAACGCGTGAGCGGAATGGCTTGGGAGAGTCGCGACGTGGAAAGCAATGAGCAGTTGCCCGGCCGCGAGGCGTTAAGCAGCGCCCGCCGGGTGGTGGTTAAAATTGGTAGCGCGCTGCTCACCAACGATGGCCGAGGCTTGGATGAGCCGGCCATTGGTGGCTGGGTCGACCAGATTGCCACGCTACATCAGCAGGGCAAAGAAGTTGTGCTGGTGTCCTCGGGTGCCGTAGCGGCGGGCATGGTTCGTCTGGGGTGGCAGGCTCGTCCCAGTGCCGTTCATGAGCTTCAGGCAGCTGCGGCGGTAGGCCAAAACGGTCTCACCCAGTGCTACGAGCAGCATTTTGCTCGCCACGGTATGTTAACGGCCCAGATTCTGCTCACCCACGATGACCTTTCCAACCGCAAGCGCTATCTCAACGCATTGTCAGCGCTGCGTACCTTGGTTGAGATGCGTGTGGTGCCGGTGATCAACGAAAACGATACCGTCGTCACCGACGAGATTCGCTTTGGCGATAACGATACGCTTGGCGCGCTGGTAGCCAACCTGTTAGAAGCCGATGCGCTGCTGCTGCTCACCGATCAGGAGGGGCTGTTTGACGCCGACCCTCGCCACGACCCCAATGCCAAAATGATTGCTGAAGGCCGTGCCGACGACCCGCGCTTAGCCGCTGTTGCTGGTAGTGGAGGCGCCTTGGGACGCGGCGGCATGAGCACCAAAATTCGTGCTGCACAATTGGCTGCCCGTTCCGGCGCGGTCACGGTGATTGCCAGCGGCCGCCAGCCGGACGTTATTTCCCGCATCATGTCAGGCGAGGCGCTGGGCACTCTGTTGCGCCCAGCTCAAGCGCCCATCGCTGCTCGCAAGCGCTGGCTGGCAGGTCAGTTGCAGGTGCGTGGCACCTTGGTACTGGATGCTGGGGCTGTCAATGTACTGCGTGGCAAAGGCTCTAGCCTGTTGGCGGTGGGCGTACGTGAAGTGCAGGGCAGCTTTAAGCGCGGTGATATGGTGCTGTGCGTGGATGAGCAGGGCGCACGCGTGGCCAAAGGATTGGTTAACTACGGTGCGGATGAAGCCCGTCAGTTAGCGGGCCAACCGAGCCACCAGATTGAAGCAATTCTGGGTTACGTGGAGGCTCACGAGCTGATCCATCGCGATAACTTGGTGGTTGTTTAACGAGCTGGTTGTTTAATCGCGAGTACGGGGCGGTAGTGGTACTTGGCGTGGCCAGTCATCAGGCACGATGACTAGCCGCTCAAGCGGCTTTTCCCCAGTTAATGCTTTTGCCTGCGGGTCGTATAGCACTACTTGCTGCGGCCCGTAGCGATGGATGAGTGGCGTCACGTCTGCCATATGTTTCTTGGCAGAGTAGAACCTAGCCAATGGCGGCGGTGCTAGCCAGTGAGGCTTCTCTAGCCATGCCATTTTCAGTGCCTCGCTTCGCTGGGCTGCGAATTGCGGCCAATCCCTTAGATAACACCACTTACCACGGCGATGATCGGCCGTTGCACCGCTGGGTGGCGGTAACGTTGCGTGCCAGGGATAAAACAGTACGCCAGGCATCGCGAGGCGCTGCGTCAGTGGATGATGGAGTGGTGGGACGGGGCCTATATCTCTGGGCGCTAGCCAGTAGGCGATGATCGCTTGCGCGGTGGCAGTGCGCGAAATTGGCAACTGATGATGGCGCAGATGGCTACATTTCAGCGCCAGGCTATCCAGCCCGCCAGGGCCAATCCAGCGGCTTTGGCAGGTAGCATCGCCAGGCCCTTCGGGTAGGCCAAGATAGAACTTTATCGCCACTTCCAAATGGATGGGGTTGGGGTTGTCCCGTGTTCGATAGAGCATATCTAGTTCGCCCAGGGTATTGCGCCGCTGGGTAATACGCAGATTCTTGGCGAGCAGTCGTGTGTTGGGCGCGTTATCTAACATCAGGTGCCACAGCCGCTCATGGTAGTGCCCCATGCGCGTCGCCAGTTGGCCATCTAGCGCACTCACTAGTGACGAAAGATTCGCCAACCAGTCATCAATTGAATCTACTAAGCCAAGCTCCTGGCGTGTTGGCCTGCCTGGATAGGTAGTCGGCCCCGTTAGCTCAATCAAATCAGGCGTGGCGAGTAACCACGCAAGATCACGCAATACCGAATGTTCTAGGCGGTCGCATACGCCTTCTGCGGTGGCGGGTAGCGTCAAAGGCATCTCCCAGAAGTACACAGTCAATAACTATTGATGATGCGTACCACATTACAGCGCGTTGCTGGCAATGTCCCACTGGCTAATTAAAAAAGTAACTTACGGCGCTTATTTGGCGTATCAAACATTATGAGCTGCCAGCAAAAGCGGGCCTAAGTGGCCCGCATAATAGTTTGCGTGAGTTAATGTAGGGTTGTGCTATCCCGTTAGTCGCGGTCAACGTTGCTCACTTGGAAGGAGTCTTGGCGTAGACTGACTTCTATTTCACGACCATTTTCATCGCGGCCTTCCACATCAATCATGCCGCCTTTATCAATGTCGATATCTTCAAATTCGATCATGCCCTCTTGGCTTGCTACCTCGAGTGCTTGGCGAATATCATCTTCACTCATGCCCCAGGCACTGGTGATTAGGCGCTCTCGCTCTTCTTGCAGTGTTTCGCCGCTATCGATTGAAAACTCAATGTCAGCGTACCATTCGTCATCAAGCCAGCCTTCAACCTCGGCACGGCCACGGCTCTTAATGCTGATCTCTTCATAATGGGTGAACCCATAATCAGTGGCATGGGTTAGCACACTGTCAATCTGATCAACCGGCAATGTATCAGCTTGCACGCTACCTGCAGCCGCAGTTAACAGCAGTGCAGAGGTCGGGATCAGCAACATTTTTTTCATAGCGTTCATATCAAATTCCTTCTTGGTTTGTTAAATGACGTCATCTGTTGAATGAGACAGCATTCGTCATAAGGCAAAACAGTTATAACAGCGCGGTTCTTTCCGTAAGCTGACAAAGCCATTCATCTAACGTTCATGTTGCTTTTGGCATGCTAGTACGATGAACAAGATGCCCCTCACGCTAACCATTTCACGCTATTGGCAGCGCCTGACACGCATGCGCTTGCGCAAAGCGATGTCTGTTAACGTCGTTGTCGCGGTGTTTGCTAGTGCACTGGCTGGTAGTGCCATTGGTGGTCAGCCCTGGGAAGCGTTGCACAGTGAAGTGCAGCGAGGCGATGTCGTGCCCTTAGAGTCCATTTTGGACTGGCTGGAGGCTAATTATATCGGCGAGGTAATAGAAGTAGAGATCGAGCGTGAGGATGGTCATGTAGAGTATGAGATCAAACTACTGGGCGCTCAGAATCAAGTGGTTGAGTTTGAGTTTGATGGCCATAGTGGACAGTTAATGAAAATAGAAGGTGTGCGTATTAACGAGATGCGCCGCCAATAAGGTAGCTATTCATGAAGTGTTTACTGGTAGAGGACGACCAGGCGCTCGCCCGTGAGCTTATTCAAGCGCTGCGGGAGGGAGATTGGCTGGTAGAGCATGCGGAAAATGGCCAGGAAGCCGATTTTCTAGTGCGCACGGAAGCCTATGACACGGTCATCCTTGATGTGGGACTACCCGATGGTGAAGGTACACGCTGGCTCTCTGCATGGCGTGAAGACGGTATTGATCTGCCAGTGCTGATCCTAACGGCTCGCGAGCGCTGGGCTGATAAAGCGGCGGGCTTTACCGCAGGGGCCGATGACTATGTAACAAAACCCTTTGAACCTGCCGAGGTTATGTTTCGGCTGCGTGCTCTGGTGCGTCGTAGTCATGGTCATGCTCATCCCGTTTTAAAAGTGGGTGAATTACGCTTGGATACCCATACCCAGCATGTCACGCTGGCGGGCAGGCCGGTTAGCATAACCGCTCAGGAAACACGCCTGCTCAGTTACTTAATGCATGCTGCCCCTCGGGTGGTTAGCCGCAGCGAGCTGTCAGAGCATGTCTATGACCGTGATCATGAACCCGATTCCAACGTAATTGATGTTCAAGTGAGCCGGTTGCGGCGTAAATTAGGCGCATGGCGGATTGCCACGCTACGTGGTCAGGGATATCGCTTACTCGCTGAAGAGCCTTCCGACGCATGAAGCCAGCTATTACCCGTTGGGCTCAGCGTTGGTCGACCCGTTCGATTACGTTGCGTCTTCTACTAGCGGCACTGTTAATGGTGTTGCTAGCGTTGCCAGTGGCGGGTTGGCTGCTTAATCACCATTATCGTACCTCAGCAATTCATGCTTTTGATGAACGCTTGGAGACAACGCTGAACGTGATCATTGCGGGGGTGACCTTTGATCCGGTCGCCCAGCAGATCAGTTACGATCGATCGCTGGGTGACCCGCGTTTTGAACAGGTTTATTCCGGCTGGTATTGGCAAATTACCGATCGTGACCACCTTTCGGCAACGTCGCGCTCACTGTGGGATCAGCGTCTTCCGGTTATCGATAATAAAAACCTAGCGGCTCGCACACTGGGCGGCCCGCGAGGTCAGCAGTTGCGAGTTGTCGAACGAGATATTTACCTTGCCCCGTTGGAAACCCCGCTGCATGTTAGTGTTGCCGCCCGCGATGATGCGTTGCGAGAAGATATTCAACAGTTTCAACAGGCTTTATGGCTGGGGCTGGTGGGCCTGGGAGCGCTGCTATTAGGTGTCCTGGCGCTGCAGGTGCGCTGGGGGTTGGCACCCTTGCGACGCATGAATGCCAATCTCCGGGACGTTGAGCAAGGGCAGGCTGAACAGCTCGACACCCACCTGCCCGGTGAGCTGGCTATACTAGCGGAGTCAATGAATGCCGTACTTATTCGCGACCAGCGTTTAATTGAGCGAAGCCGCCACACCGCAGGTAACCTTGCCCATGCGCTAAAAACCCCACTAAGCGTTATGCGATTACTGGTTAAACAATTGCCCAGCGAAAGCCGCGCTCTTTGGGAGGTTGAGCTTTCGCGCATCGACAATGCGGTGCGTCACCACTTAGCGCGGGCATCGGCTGCTGGCGAGGGGGCGCGTTTCGCCCCAATTGCCGTACAGGATACGTTGGCGGCGCTGATTACTGGGCTTACACGTCTGGCGCAGCGCCGTCATATTCGCCTGCAGCAACACATAGGCAGCAGCGCGCGCGTCCATATGGATGGGCAGGATCTTCAGGAAATCGTCGGTAACCTGTTGGACAACGCACTTCGCTGGGCGGCAAGCGAGGTGAGCATTCGTTTGCAAACCGATGGCCAACGGCTGTCGCTGCGAGTGAGCGATGATGGCCCAGGTATGTCCGCACAGGAGTGCCAAGCCGCCGTGCAGCGCGGCAAACGTCTCGATGAGCAACGTTCTGGTAGTGGACTTGGGCTGGCCATCGTGACGGATCTTGTCGCGCTGTATCAAGGGCAAATGCATCTGCAACGTGCCCAGGCGGGTGGATTAGAGGTGGTTATTGAGTTACCTGTGGTTGCTCGGTAGTTACTATGCATGACCTAACCAAGAGACAATGACATGACGCAAATCGCCAAGACATTGCCGGACGTACTGGTGGGGCCACTGCTGCGTCGCCTTTCGCCTTCGCGGCTGGTGCTTTGGCTAGTCGCGACCCGGCCGCTAACTATGCAGCTGGTGCTTTACCCTGAACAAGTGGGTGTCCAGACGCACCCATTGGATAAGTCGCATCAATGCGTGGCGATTGGCCAGCACGCCTATATTCATTTTATTGACCTGAGCTTGCCGACCGCACTGCCCACCGATGAGCGAATTGACTACGATCTGCAGGTACAGGGTACCCAAGGCGAATGGCAACGCCTGCCGGATTGGGCGCCCTGGTTATGTCATGAGGGCGAAGCGTATCCAGGCTTTGTGCTGGCCTCTCGGCATCACCGGTTGATGCACGGTTCGTGCCGTAAACCCCATCACAACAGCGCCGATGGCTTGGTACGGGCAGATACCTGGTTAGCCGAACGCCAATCAACCCCTGAAGAGTGGCCAGCCTGGCTGCTGATGACCGGTGACCAGGTCTATGTTGATGATGTTGCTGGCCCGATGCTGCGCGCCGTACATGCACTGATTGAGCGTTTGGGATTGGTAGATGAGCAGTTGGAAGGCGCCACGGTAGGTGACAGTCAAGCGCTTTACGCCGCCCCCGAAAGCTATTATCACCGTGAAGCGCTGTTGCCGGATGTGACCAGTAACGCTGCGCTGCGTGAGCGTTTCTTTGGCGGCGTTAAAAAGCCTGTGTTTACCTCCGCAAATGCGCAAAACCACTTAGTGACACTGGCAGAAATGCTCGCCATGTACTGCTTGGTATGGTCCCCAACGCCCTGGCAGCTCATTGCTGTTGAACCGCCAGCGTTGGGTGACAAAGAAACGGATGCCTATCAGCAAGAGCAGGCGGTGATTGACGACTTTGTGGCGGGGCTGCCCCAGTGCGCACGGCTAATGGCCCACGTTCCCAGCCTGATGATCTTTGATGATAATCCGAATGTAGCTGCGTAGACTCTTAAATCCGAACTTAGTAGTCTATGGACATATGACACTGCCAAGGATGCTGTTCAATGTCGCGCAACCAGCTCAAGAGCAAGACAGGCCAAGGACGCTACGAGTCCAAAGCCCGGCGCGTATTGATTCCAGAGTTCCGCTTTCAGAGTATCGAATTTCTTTCGACTTACCATGACGCCAATCCCAATAGCGTGCCTGATTATGTCTTTTCAGGCGGTGAGAATGGTTATTTCCCTAACTTTCCAATTCTGATTCAAGGTGATGGCGCACCCTGGGAGATCGGGAATCTCTATCTCACGACTAAGCTCAGGTCAGAAAGTGGATATGAGTCTCGAACCTACCGAGGGATTGCCGATCATCTACTGGACTATCTGCGCTTCCTTGAAGATGAGCGATTGGGTTACTTGAATTTCCCGAAGAATGATCGCCTTAAAGTCACGTTTCGCTACAAGCAGCGCCTCGTTGAGCAAGTGACTGAGGGTGATTTATCTGCCAGTACCGCCAAGGCGCGTATTAACGCCGTGGTGAACTTTTATCGCGGTGTCATGTACTGGAACCTGATTGATAGAAGTCAGATTCAGAATGCTCCGTTTGAGGATGTCGAGCGCTATATCAATGTGACCTCAGAGCATGGCATCCAGAATGCCATGAAAATTAAGTCTCATAGTCTAGCCATTCCAACGCCGAAAAAGCAGAGGCAATCAGAATATATTAATGACGGCGGCGATCTGCGTCCTCTTACGGTTGTGGAGCAGGAAAGTGTTCTTAAGGCATTGCAGGCTTCTTCGCGTGAATATCAGCTGATGTTTTATTTTGCACTCTTTACAGGGGCGCGAGTTCAAACTGTAGGCACCCTGCGCATCAAGCACCTCCATGGCAAACTGGATGGAGGTGGGTATTTAAGGCTGCCCATTGGGCACGGTACGCAGATTGACACGAAGCGTGGAAAGCCAATGACGCTGCTTGTGCCTGCCTGGTTGGTTCAAGATATGTTGATTTACTCCCGCAGCCCGGAAGCCACCAAGCGACGAGAGCGCTCGTTTTACGATGACACTGAGGATAACTACGTTTTCCTAAGTAAGAATGGCATTCCGTACTACACGAGCAAAAAAGAAATCTACGACAGGCGCGATGCCAATGTGAGCCGACATGCTGGTATGACTGATCAAGCGCGGAATGTTTCAATTCAAGATGGTGCAGCGCTGCGGCAGCATATTCGTGACATTTTGCTGCTTCGTATTAATCTCGATAATCCTGATTTTCAGGACTTTACTTTCCACGATCTACGCGCAACTTTCGGCATGAACTTGCTAGAAAGTCAGTTGCAGCACATGGGCGACCAGCACATAACTGCGGCGCTGGAGTACGTTCAACAGCGCATGGGGCACGCTAACAAAGAAACAACCATGCAGTATTTGAATTACAAGTCGCGCTTGCAATGGAAGAATAGCGTCCAGCATCAATTTGAGTCCCAGCTATTTGAGCATGTGAACACAGCCACTAACGCGGGCAGCCTTATATGAGAAATGACTTTGTTCAGCGCCCGGTAGTGATTCTCGACGCGAAGGATGCAAATGTTGAGGTCTTTCAGCCGCAGTTTGCTGTGCTCATGCAAAGTAATACATCAAAACCAGGCAGGCGATACCTCGACGTCGGCTCTTTCTGCTATCAACGCCGGGGTAAGTCAGGCTCTCACACAGTTGGCTGTCCGGTTGTTCTGTCTTCGCTCGACATAGCACGGATCCCTTTCGTGCAGGCGGCAATCGAGGAGTTTAGGCTGTGCAATCCTGCCACTATGTTTGACCGTTTTGCGTTAAGTAAAGCGTTTGTTGACTGGATAGATGCTCAAGAGCAGCCCTACGCTTTTGATGATGTTGAGGCTATGAAAAACGCCTATGGCGACTATACCCGACATTTGCTGCATCGCATGAACACCTCTAGCATCAGTGGTCAGCGGCTTAAACAAACGTCTGCATCGCGATATCAAACTGCTGCGCGAACAGTGGTGATGCTTGCAGCTTACCTGAGCGAGCGCGAAGTCAAGGGCATTGCTACAGTTATTCCTCAGAAAAGAACTCACGTGACCCATGTAAACGTGAAACTTCCGAGTGTCGATGTGCAAGCACAGACATTCGCTGTACTAATCAACTTCATTGATGAATCACATCGCTTCTTGGTTGGGAGCGGCGCGTTGCCGCTGAATCTCGTTTCGCCAAACGGCGAGTCCAGTTATTTGTACTCAATGGAGGTTTGGAGCGAGAGATCTAAAGCTGCCAAATTTAGCCTCGCGTCCCTGTTACTTCAGTCTCCGGTATTTCCTACTTGGGACGAAGTAAAATCGCACTTTGGACTGGTCGGTGATAGTAAAGCATTAAGAATCGAAAGAGCCATTTACGACAGTGCAAATAAGCGTTGTAAAAACAACAATAAGGACTTGCGATCTGATCTGAGGCGACGAGTCGGTACTTATGCTGTGGTAGCGGGCATGTTGGCATTTATTGCCGCTACGGGTTGCAATCTTAGTGTCGCTAAAAACCTTGAAGTTGATACCCTTCAGATTGTACCCAGCACGCAGGGTATGCGTTTCTCAGGAACTAAGGCGCGGGCTGCCGGGAAAACCGTCATACCAGAATTCGGCGCTCAATTTGTGTCTGTGTTCAAGAAATATCTTGAGTTGCGCAAATGGGTTTTGAACGGCAGCGATAGCACGCTGGTGTTTCCGAATATCTCACCCAAATATGGGATTTCGCCAGCAAGCCAAGACTCTATTAATGGCTTCAAGACGCTCTTTTCTAAAACGCTACCCAAGACAGTATGGATCACGCCCACGCACTGGCGGAAAAACGTCAGCTATCAATATGTGAAGTTGAGCGGTGGCGATATGGCGCTAACTGCCGAAAAGCTTAGCAATACCGAAGACACGGTTCGCCAAGCCTACAGTCGGCCTGCACTGGAAGACTTCGCAGGAGAAATGGCAGGTTTCTTTGAGGCTATGCTCCAGGCAGCGATTGATCGCACGCGGTCTGTAGAGCGCATTCCAGTCCGTATTCTGGATGATAAAAGGCCCGAGATCGTGACGGGCACAGGGTTGTGTGAAAAAACGCCTGAAATGCACCCGGAGCGCGCCCAGGGCTTTACTGATCTGGCCCCCTCGCCATCCTGTCGCGACCCGGAAACTTGTTTGTTTTGCTCGTTTTATGCGGTACACGCAGACGAAGAAGATATACGTCGCCTCCTGTCGTTGCGCTACTTGATGCAGGCCATTAAAAATAAACAGCCCATTGACCATTGGCAAAGCAAATTTGGCCCAACTGTCCATCGCATTGAGGAGGTACTGTTGGCCGTGCAAGAAGCTGATGCAAGCAGCGAGGTAACTATCAATCGGGTACGCGAAGAAGTCGAATCCGGTGATCTTGACACTTTCTGGTCTATTCACTTCGATACATTGGTTACGCTAGGAGCCGTTTCGTGAGCATCACTGCCTATCTCCAGCTTAACCAGTGGCAAGAGCATCAGTTGCCCGATACCTGCGACAGCTTATCCCACTGCCTTACCGCTGACGGTGACTTTGTTATCTCGCGAACGGCAACTGGGGAGGTTGTTTCGCGTTACAAAGATGACTCGTGGAATATGAAGGTGTATGACGCGCAAGGTGTACGCGTCTATAACTTCGTTAATTGGGCTGAGGGTTTGGCCAACCCGCTGGTTACAGTCATTGCCGAGCAAATGAAGCGCATTCAACTGGCGCGTCTGTATTTGTTTCCCAGGCCACGGAAGCCTAAGTCCGTTGCTATGACAGAGCTTAAAAAGCTGGCCAGTCTAGCGCTCAAAAACAACATTTCAATGAGTCGGCTATTCGAAAATGAAAATCTCCATCGCTTTCTGCTGCCAGGTATTGCGGAGCTAGAATTAAACCAGATGAAAATGATGCTGCTATTGCTCAAGGAGCTATTTGATTTACGAGTGAAGCATCCTGATTTTAAGTTCGCACCGACCGATTATGCGATTATTGAACGCATTCAAGCGCTATACGATAAGCATCCCAAAGCACAAAGAGATGACCCGCAGCAGACCAAACTCATTCCGTCCCGGCTCTACGCCGCGTTTATTGCGGCGCTCAATGATGAGCTAGATGCCTTCAATGCCTATGGGGATGAAATAGTCGAATTTTACCAACGGCGAAAGAAAAATTCGCGATTCGGGGCCACTGCAAGTGAAACAAGAGCCTACAAAGACAGTGTTGCTTGGTCTGATTCAATTTCGCAGCTGGGGTTGGGTTCGTTTTTCGATAAGCAATCCGTTACGAACTGGTCTGAATTGCTGGGGTATCTTTCCCTGATCCAGATCGCTGCAAAATACTGGATTCATTTTTTTTCCGGAATGCGTGCAAATGAAGCTCGGCACCTGCCAGCCGACGCTTATATGACGATAAGCGCAGGCGGCTCGGATATTATTGTTTTGCGCGGCTATACGTCGAAGATCGCTGGCCAAAATCATACGGAAACATTCTGGATAACAACACCCATTGCCGAGAAAGCTGTTGTCGCTGCCCGGCACATTGGAACGATCACTGCGCTTTTGTGCGATTTTGATGAATCCGATTTAAGCCAGTATCCGCTCTTTCCTGCGCTAATAAAGAAGGGTGATTCTCATAAGGCATTTAAGGGTGCGCCTGTTATTGGCTCGGCTACAACGGCTAGAGAAAAGCGACTAATCGCTCGATGGCCTGATCTATTGGTTAAGGAAGCAGATATCCGTGAGTTGGAGCAGTTTGATGGCTTTCGGGATTGGCGCAACGATCCTGACGTTAAAGTCGGTCAGCCGTGGCCGCTGGCGACTCACCAGTGCAGGCGCTCGCTTGCCGTCTATGCAGCACGCTCGGGCATGGTCTCAGTCGGTTCATTGGGACTGCAATTTAAGCACTTGACCGAGGTTATGGCCTCGTACTACCGGAGGGGGAGCGCCCTTTCCTTGAACTTTCTCCAAACAGACGAAGCACAAGGATGGCTCGAGGAATTGGAGTATGAGCGCCTTAAATCGCAATATATAGATTACGACACTAATGTGATCAATAGCACGAGCCGGCTTTGGGGCGGCGAAGGCAATCGCATTCAAGTGGCACGCGATAAAGGTCTGCCGCTTATTATTACGACTGACAGAGCCATGACCGAGCAGAGGTTTATCAAAGGTGAGATGACCTACAAGCTCGGCCCGATTGGTGGTTGTACGAACCTTGAACCATGCGACAAGATTTCGTTCACAAGTGTATTTGCCTGTATCGACTGCGAGAAATCCATTCTCGATGACGACCGCAGTTTGAAGAATATCCAGCGCGGCTTGAATAACCTGAAACGTGGACAATCCCTGTTTGTGCCGGATAATCCGCATTACAAGCAACTTGATTCGGAAATCAGTGAGATATACAACAAGCTGGAGAGGCGCGGTCTGCGAGATAAAATGGGTGCATTGGCATGAGTGCAATTGATAATTATCGCGCCGCCCTACAGCGGTTGATTGAGGGGAAGCCGCAAAACGTACCCAAAGGTTCTGCAATCAACAAGGATACGGTGGCCTTGGAAGCAGGCCGCAAGCGCGGCTCAATTAAGAAAAGTCGCGCTGATAACGCACCGCTTATCGCTGAGATCGAAGCGGCGGCTGTTGCACAGCAAGATACTGCCAAGCCCTCTGCATCTGAAGAGGCGCAAATGCAGAAAGCCCGCAAACAAGCAGCACAAGAGCAGCTAGGTGATCTGAGGGCAGACTATGAATTGGCACTTCAAAAGATTGTCTCGTTGGTTCAGGAGAACTACTTGCTCAAGCAACAGATCAGCAAACTCACCGCCGACAAACTGCGCGGTAGCAAAGTTGTGCCGTTGAGCAACCCCATTGAAAATTGATTGAACCTTGAAGGTGCGTCCGATAACGAGGGATTGTGCAGGTTATATCAACGACAAGAGATACTGTCGGTAGTATTGAGAGAAGCTTAGCGTTAGCAATGAGGGCTCGTTAACTTGCAGCTCGCTCCTGCCATTCTGGTCTGATGCGAAAAGGGGATGATCTTTATTTTCTGTTTCGCTTCCGGTATTGCCATTTGCAAGCTCAGCATGTGATTTGGTCAGTTCTCGATGGCGATCAAAAAAAAGAGGGTTTTACCACCCAGCCTAATGTGTATGTCATCCCAATCGAAAGTGTGGAAAAGGCAATCTACGCAGAGAGCCAAACAGACCCCCACTTTCCGTTTTCTACGGCGAACCGTAGCTTTACCGGCCCCAAGGACTTTCATAACCATCTCCAGCAGAAGCGGATAGCGACGCAGAATGAGATATTCGATTATTTAATGGATAGAAATGATGCAATCTTCCAGGAAATTGGTGAGGTGCTGCGTAATTTCTTGGCGAACGAGACTTAACTCAGACTTTAGGCTAGATTGATCGAAATTTAGACCGGCGAGGTAAAGAGATTCAGTTGCGCCTGCGAGTTTTGCCATTCTGAGTTGGATCGTCAGTTGCCCGAAATTCGACAGAAGTATGGTCACTTCCGGTCAGGAGCGGCCTTTTAAGTGCCACTAATATAGCGCTACCAACACGGGCAGATTTGGAGTGGAGGCGAAGCCCCCCAATGGAAAAGCTGTCTCCATGCTTGGCCTGATTATATTCTACTGCGACAGGTATCCGCCATATACCATCCAGTCGCCAAATGCCCAGATTAAAGTCCCTGCAATAACGATTGAGCTCTCGACTGAGGCTGTGTGAAAACGTTCGAAGAGTCACTGACCGGGCAAAAAGCGATCTAAAATGGCGCTCTCATGCTCATTCTGAGGCTTTTCTCAATTATAAAACTTCTCCAGATTTCGCTTACGGCAACTATATTTTGCATCGCTAGGGAGTTTTCACACAGCCTCGGCTGTTAGTTGGTGTTCAAAAAATGACCGTTTGTTGGACGCTACCAAAGTACCTATCAAAAAGCCTAAATTCTCTTGTTTTAATGAGCAGAAACTCGTACAACTATCTATGAACAGATTAGGTACCTTTTCTTATGATCATAGGTTACGCACGGGTCAGCACCCAGGATCAGCATCCTGAACTTCAGCTTGATGCGCTGACGAATGCGGGGTGCGAGCAGATCTTCCAAGAAAAAATGACCGGCACACTCAGGGAGCGACCTGAATTGTCGCAATGCCTGCGTACACTCCGGAAGGGCGACACTCTCGTGGTCTGGCGGCTGGATCGACTAGCCCGCTCACTAAAGGATCTCGTCGAAATTATCGAAGAGCTTCATGAGCGTGAGATTGGCTTTCGGTCGCTGACGGAATCCATAGACACCACCAATGCCAGCGGGAAGCTGATCTTCCATATTTTTGGCGCACTGGCCGAGTTCGAGCACAGCTTGATTACCGAACGTACAAAGGCAGGGCTTACCGCCGCGCGCGCGCGCGGTCGTAAAGGTGGCCGTCCGCCTGCTATGTCGGCGTCGGATATCAAGAAAGCTGCGGCCATGCTGGTCGATCCTATGATAACGAAAGCCGATGTGGCCAAGCATTTTAAGGTGAGCCGAACGACCCTGAATGCCTCTCTCAAGCGCCAAGGATATTCGCTGTAACTTTTGCGTTTAGTAACGACAGACAACTTATTGAAATTGTAAATAGGACAGAATATGACTGCTCTTCAAGGAATTTTGGCTCAGTTCAGGGAAATGACCCTAAGCGAGCGCGATAAGGGAACCAGCTTCGAGAACCTGATGGTTCAATACTTTAAAACGGAGCCCTTCTACAAAGAGCAGTATGCGGATGTGCTGTCCTACTTTGACTGGGTTGATCGACACGGTGCCGATCTTGGGATCAACACGAAGAAAGACGCCGGTATTGATTTAGTGGCGATCACCTCTGATGGTGAGTTGCATGCCATCCAGTGCAAGAACTATTCACCAGACCATGCGATTAGCAAAAGCGATATAGACAGTTTCTTTACGGCGTCCGGAAAAACGTATTTCAGTCACCGAATCATTGTTGCTACGACGGATAAGTGGACGGATAACGCTCAGGACTCTCTGGAGAACCAGCATCCACCCGTTTCTCGGATCGATCTGCACAATCTGGAAAACAGTGTCATCGACTGGTCACAGTACCATGAAAATACCAAACCTGTTCTGAAAGCGCAGAAGCAGCTACGTGAACACCAGATTACCGCCCTTAATAGCACGATCAAGGGATTGAATGCCGCCGATCGTGGCAAGCTGATTATGGCCTGTGGTACGGGCAAAACGTTTACTTCGTTGAAGATCGCTGAAGCACTCGCTGGTAAGGGTAAACGGGTGCTGTTCCTGGTCCCCAGCCTTTCGCTGTTGGGCCAGTCATTGACCGAATGGACACAGGAATCAGCGGTTCCCCTGAAAAGCTTTGCGGTCTGTTCAGACAGTGACGTTGGCAAGCGCCAAGGTAAGAACGATGATCGTGTGATTGCTGGCATCAGTGATCTGCAATATCCGGCAACAACCAACGCGGCATCCCTGCAAAAGCACATGAGCCTTTATCACAGCGATGAGGCGATGACGGTAGTGTTCTCTACCTATCACTCCATTGGGGTGTTGAATGAAGCTCAGACCACGGGTACGAAGCCGATACCCGCCTTTGATCTGATCATCTGCGATGAGGCACACCGTACAACAGGTGCCACCTTTGAGGGGGAAGAAGAATCTGCATTCGTTCGCATCCATGACAATCATTATATCCAGGGCACCAAGCGCCTCTATATGACGGCCACACCAAGAATTTACGGTGATGATGCCAAGCAAACGGAGAAAGTCACCCTTTGCTCGATGGATGACAAGTCGCTGTATGGTGAGGAGCTGTATGTCATCTCCTTCTCGGAAGCGGTCTCAAGAAAGCTGCTAGTGGATTACAAGGTTATCGTGTTGGCGGTTGAGGAGGCGCACGTAAACCGTCGTTTACAAAGCCTACTGAAAGACGCTGATAACTCGCTGAAAGTGGATGACGCGGCCAAGATCGTGGGATGTTGGAAGGCACTGTCCAAGCAAGGGCTGGTGGAGACGATGGGACAGGAACCCAACCCGATGAAACGCGCGGTGGCGTTCTGCCAAGTCATTGATAAAGAATATAAAGGTAAGAACCACAAGGTCAGCTCCAAACTGATCTCAGAGATGTTTGGTGCCGTGGTGGCTCAGTATCAGGAAGCAGAAATCGAGTCACTGCGAGAAAAAGACCCTGATGCTCCGCTGGATAAGGCGCTGACGATGGCCTGTGAAGCAGAGCACGTTGATGGCGGCATGAACGCTAGTGAGAAGGAAGCCAAGCTGGAGTGGCTAAAAGCCACCGCCGAGGACAACACGTGCCGTATTTTGTCTAACGTGCGCTGCTTGTCTGAAGGCGTTGATGTGCCTGCACTGGATGCGGTGTTGTTCCTGACCCCACGCTCTTCTCAGGTAGATGTAGTGCAGTCTGTGGGGCGTGTAATGCGCTTAGCTCCAGGTAAAGAGCTGGGTTATGTAATCCTGCCGGTGGTCATCCCTGCCGGTGTTGAACCGGAAGAAGCCCTGAATAGCAACGAAACCTACAAGGTAGTCTGGCAGGTGCTAAACGCACTACGGTCTCACGATGACCGCTTTGATGCCATGATCAACAAGCTGGAATTCAACGGCAGTATGCACTCCAAGATGGAAGTGGTAGCCGTTGCGGATAAGGTGACACCCAAAGCGACTCGGAAATCCAAAAAAGAGCGTACGGCCGGCAAAGCTCGTGGTGGACGCTCAATTGGTTCCAAAGATCCTAACCCGTCATTTGAACAGGCCGAGATGGTCTATGAGATCGGTGATATCGAACGTGCGTTATACGCCAGGATCGTCAAAAAGTGCGGCAACCGGCACCATTGGGAAGATTGGGCCAATGATATTGCCAAGATAGCCAATACTCATATTGATCGTATCAAGGCGATTCTTGAAGATGACAGCAATACCCAAGAAATAGCGGCGTTCAGCGCATTCGCGCATGAGCTGCGTGACGATCTGAATAACAGCATCCCGGATGCCGAAATTATTGAAATGCTCGCTCAGCATCTGATCACCAAGCCGGTGTTTGATGCCCTGTTTGAAGAATACAGCTTTGCCAAGCACAACCCCATGTCTCAGGCGATGCAGCAGGTGCTGGGTAAGCTGCAAGAACACAGTCTAGAGAAAGAGCGCAGCACACTGGAGTCGTTCTACGAGTCGGTGAAAATGCGAGCTGAAGGCATTAACAGTGCTGAAGGCAAACAGCGAATCATCGTAGAGTTGTACGACAAGTTCTTTAAAAATGCTTTCCCTCGGATGACCGATCGCCTGGGTATCGTCTACACACCTGTCGAGGTGGTGGACTTCATCATTCACAGCATTGAAGACGTGCTCAAAACCGAGTTTGGCAAGAGCATGGCCGATGAGAGTGTGCATATCATCGACCCGTTCACAGGCACAGGCACATTTGTCACCCGATTGCTCCAGTCTGGACTGATTCCCAAAGACCGATTGCCGCATAAATACAAACATGAACTTCACGCCAACGAGCTGGTGCTGCTTGCCTATTATATTGCAGCTATCAATATCGAGGCCACTTATCACGGCATTATGAATGACAACGTGACGGGCCTGGAAGAAAGCGATCAGATTTTTGAGGTTCCCTACGAACCGTTCACTGGCGTTTGCCTCACCGATACATTCCAGATGTATGAAAGTGAGGACATGGTTGATGCTTTGTTGGTTGAAAACAGTTCTCGCCGTCAGCGTCAGAAAGAACTGGATATTCGCGTCATTATGGGCAACCCGCCGTATTCTATTGGCCAGTTAAGCCAGAACGATAACAATGCCAATGTCAGCTACCCCAAGCTGGATAGACGGATTGAAGAAACTTATGCCGCTCAGTCTAATGCAATGCTATCGAAGGGGCTGTACGACAGCTACATTCGTGCCATTCGTTGGGCATCCGACCGCATTGGTGATGCAGGGGTAATAGGCTTTGTGACCAATGGCGGCTTTTTGGAGGCCAATACCACCGATGGTTTGCGCAAGTGCTTGACGAAGGAGTTTTCCAGCATTCATGTGTTTCACTTGCGAGGGAATCAGCGCACCTCGGGCGAACTATCGCGAAGGGAGGGCGGGAAAATTTTCGATAGCGGTAGCCGTGCCCCTATTGCGATTTCCCTGCTGGTCAAAAACCCCGAAGCAGCAGAGCACGGGCGCATCCTATTCCATGACATTGGTGACTACCTGAACCGTACTGAAAAGCTGGAAATGATTGCGAACTATGCCAGTGTAAAGGGTATCCCCGCATGGCAGCAGATTGTTCCTGACCAGCATGGCGACTGGCTGAATCAGCGCGATGACAGCTTTGGTGAGCATATTGTATTGGGTGATAAAAAAGGCGATGGCCCCAAACTATTTAGTAATTACTCATTAGGGGTAGCAACTAACCGCGATGCTTGGGTTTACAACGCTAGCAAGGTCAAGCTAAAAGACAATGCGAGCAGCATGATTGACTTCTACAACGCCGAGTTGGAGCGCTTTAATTCAGCCCTTTCAGGGTTGGATACAAAGGCGCGCCAGGCGCAAGTAGATGGTTTTATCAATACCGACCCAACTCGCATCAGTTGGACGGTAAACCTCAAGCAGGATTTGGCCAGAAATAAATCTTTCGCCTACGAAGAGTCATCAGTTACCACCTCTGTTTATCGACCATTCACCAAGCAATGGATCTATTTCAACCGTACCTTTAATGAGAGGGTGCTCCAAATGCCCCGCATCTTTCCGCAGGCAGGGGCGGAGAACTTGGTGATTCAGGTTACGGGCACAGGAGCAAAGGCTTTTACTGTCCTTATGTCTGATGCGCTTCCATGTTTAGACAACATCGAAAAAGGCCAATGCTTTCCGCTCTACCTTTACGATGAGCAGGCCCAAGAGAAAAATAGCAGCCGCGATTCCTTGTTTGTGCAAGAGGAGCAATCTGAAGTTGGCCTCAAACGTCGCGATGCTATCACCGAGGAAGGGCTGGCCCACTTCCAAGAAGCATACCCTGGCGAGCAAATCACTAAGGAAGACCTGTTCTATTACGTCTACGGTATCCTGCACAGCGAGGACTACCGTACCCGCTTTGCCGACAACCTAAGTAAAGAGCTTCCGCGTATCCCGAAAGTTAAAAAAGCAGCAGATTTTTGGGCGTTCTCGAAGGCTGGACGTGACTTGGCCAAGTTGCACGTGAACTACGAAACCGTAGAAAAGTATCCGCTGACCTTTCAGACCAAAGGCAATCTGGTGGACGAGGATTACCGCGTCACCAAAATGAAACTCGGCAAGAAGCGCTGCGAGGAAACCGGTAAAAACATTAACGATCTCAGCACCGTCATATATAACGGCAAGATCACCATGACCGGCATCCCGGACGAAGCATGGGATTACGTTGTAAACGGTAAGGCTGCTCTGAATTGGGTTATCGAACGACAGTCTGTGACGACCCATAAGGCCAGCGGAATCGTCAACGATGCAAACGACTGGGCTATTGAAACCATGGGGAATCCAAAGTATTCACTGGAGCTGTTTCAGAGGGTGGTTACGGTGAGCCTCAGAACGCAAGAGATTGTTAGGAAGCTGCCAGAGTTGAATATTATTTAAAAAACGGATACGAGGCCAGGGATGGCATCGTTGCCGTTTATATGCGGTCGCTTACTCAGGCCTATTGTAAGAAGAGGTTTGAAGATTTAAAAAATTGACTGGAAACGGTGAAGAAAACCGGTCGAGTCAGCGTGCTTGACTCATGCGACCGGTACGGACAAAGGAGAGAGGAATGTCCATATGTAACTCGTATCCATATGGACAATGACAGTAGAGCCCGGAAAGCCTGAAATGCATAGGTTGCTGGCCGTATCCATACCAGTGCCGCTATAGATTACAACCATCACGATGTCACCGATGACTGGAACCTGACCGCTGACTGGGAGCGTTGTGCCTACGGCCATCCGTTTTCCAAGCGTATTATCGGCAATGCGTTAGTAGCTTATTTAGTGTGCCAGGGGTGGGGCAATGCACCGGATAAGCTTAATCCGCTGTTGCTTCAAGCCGCGACACTATTTGAAGAGGCAGGCTCGCTTAACGCGAACGCCCAGGACAAATTTATCGAGCGGTTACTGCGCTTTCAGGGCTGGGAGTACCAGGTGCCTGGCACGCCTGCTCTCATCGTGCTGGATACGCGCACCCGCCGTTGGCGCAGCGAAAGAAAGCCCAACCGTCCTTCGGGTTTAATGGACTGGGAAGCGCTGATGGAAATGCAGCAAGCGTTACTGGGGACTAAAAGCGCCGTTATCGTCTCCCCAGCTCCGATGTTTGGGGTCAAGCTGATAGAGATCATTCAAAAGCTGTTTACCTTGGCGGGCAAGCCGTTGGTGGTGGACGCTGAAAACTGGATGGCGCATCGCGGGGCGGCCAATGTGCTACTGCATATTTGGCGGCACTCAAAAACGCCGGGTAACTACGTGATTTTATCTGGCGACGTCCACTACTCATTTGCCTACGACATTGTTGTACGTCGGCAAAAGCAGGCACCGCATCTTTGGCAAATTACCTCCAGCGGGATCAAAAATACGTTTCCACAACAGCTGTTGAACACGTTTGACCGCTTGAACCGTTGGCTCTATGCGCCGTTTTCACCGCTCAACTGGTTCACCAAGCGCCGCAAGCTGAGTATTCACCCCCGCGACCCAGACCGGGCCAGCGCTGGAGAGCGGCTATGGAATGCCAGTGGGATTGGGCTGGTAAGCCTGGATGAACAGGGCCACCCAACGGATATTCGCCAGTTAGACGTCGATGGCGGTGATGTGGTGTTTCCACCGTCTGAACTCCCACGTTCTTAGCCCGCGGCTGTTGGCCTTAGTGTCATACAAACGACATGGAAATGTCGCACGATTGCTGTCCGAATGCTTTCCTGATGGCGCTTTAAAATCAGCTGGAGCTATAACACTCAAAGGAACAGGCGACGTTTGATAGGGCAGCAGGTATATGACCGCACAAGAAGCACAGTGGTTGAACCAGATTATCGCAGCAGAAGAGCTGCATGTGTTGTTTCAGCCCATTGTGAATGCCAATCAACAGGCTATTTATGGCTATGAAGCGCTTATTCGTGGCCCGAAAACATCGCCGCTACACTCGCCATTACGCCTGTTTGAGGTGGCGACTCAAGCAGGATTGTTAGTCGAACTGGATTTACTGTGTCGACGGTTAGCGATTCAGCGTTTTGCAGAACTTGAACTGCCCGGATTGCTGTTTCTGAACGTGATGCCGCTGACGATTGTTGAGCGTGACTTCCGTGAAGGCTTAACGCTGAGTTTCATCCAAGAGAGCGGCCTGCCCCCAGAGCGGGTAGTCATCGAGCTGACTGAGCATGTGCCTATTCATGATTACGAGCTGATGCGTCAAGCCGTGGCCCATTATCGCGACATGGGCTTTCAAGTAGCGTTGGATGACTTAGGGGCTGGCCATTCCAGTTTGCGCCATTGGTCTGAACTACGTCCTGATTTCGTCAAACTAGACCGCCACTTTATTTCTGGCATTGATCAAGAGCCTGCCAAGCGTGAGTTCTTACGTTCGATTCTCGATGTAGCGCGCAGCTTAGACTGCCAACTGATTGCTGAGGGAGTTGAGACTGCCGCCGAGCACCTTTGTCTATGGGAATTAGACCGAGGATTGGCGTTACTTCAGGGGTTTTACTTTGCACGACCAAGCCTTCATCCGCCCTTGCAACTGCACATGCTGCTGCCTGCCACGACACAGCTAAAAGGCCCGGCGGGGCGCACCGCCCACTCTATTTTACGCGCGATAAGTGCTGTGTCGCCGGCGTGCTCCGTGCCAGAGCTTGCTGAGCGCTTTCGTGATGTTACAAGCCTACGCTGCGTGGCGGTGGTAGAAGATGGCGTGCCGATAGCCGTGGTGCGTCGCAATGCATTTTTAACGCTATTTACCAACCCCTATAGCCACGCGTTGTACGCAAAGCGCCGGGTGCTAGAGATTGCAGATCCTAAAATGCTAGTGGCCGACGCAGATTTGTCTCTTGAGGCGCTTAGCCAGCAGCTAACCGATAGCCGCGATATCGAGCAGGAAGATTTCGTGATTGTAGATAGTCGCGGTTGCTATTTGGGTATGGGGACTATTGTGGACCTGTTGCGTGAAATTACCGCTATTCAGGTGCGTCAGGCTCGCCATGCCAACCCGCTTACCGGGTTGCCGGGTAATATCCTGATAAACGAAACGCTGGTTACTTATCTCGATCAGCGCGAAGGGTTTGCGGCCGCCTACGTTGATTTAGATAATTTCAAAGCCTTTAACGATGCTTATGGCTATGCCCGTGGCGATCACGTGATTATTTCCTTGTCACGTCTGCTTCAGGCACAGGTAGAAAGCGCCGGCGGATTTATCGGCCATATTGGTGGTGATGACTTTATGATGCTGCTTCCCTTAGCGCAGTGGGAGGGCGTTTGCCAGCAAATATTGCACTCTTTTGAAGTGATGGCGCCCGGGTTTTATGAAGATGTAGACCGTCAGCAAGGGGGAGTCCATATAGAAAACCGCCAGGGTGCGGTGACGTTTATTCCTTTTGTCAGTGTTTCTATTGCTGTTAAGCCGGTCACTGATACCTCTCGCTGCAAGGCACTAGACACTGCCGCCCAACTTTCCGAGTTAAAGCACCAAGCAAAAAAAATAGTGGGTAACAGTTTATTCGTAGAGCGCCGAGGGTGCTGTGTGGTGCCGACGTGGAGTAGGTAGCACTGCGTTTTTACTCACTTAACTGTCACTGAGCGGTCATGACCTTGTCATTTTAATGTCCCTTCACTGTCATGGTTGGGCACCACCATAGCGGCATTATTAAATAACCCGCTCAGGTGATGTATGCAACTTCTCTGTCTGTCTCAATCGTTTTCTCGTACGTTGATTAGTGCTGCTGTGGTTAGTGTGTTTGCGCTGGCAGCCGTTAGCGCCTCCGCTGACCTCTCTTCGCGTTATGTTGATAATGACGGTGACATGGTTGCTGACGTACCCAGCGATGAGTCTCAGTGGGTCGACCCGGATACCTTAGTCTTTGCCTACACGCCGGTCGAAGACCCTGCTGTATACGCTGATGTTTGGGCGGATTTTCTCGAACACTTAAGCGATGCCACCGGCAAGCGGGTGCAGTTCTTCCCGGTTCAGTCCAACGCGGCTCAGCAGGAAGCGCTGCGCGCAGGTCGCCTGCATGTGGCTGGTTTTAATACGGGCGGCGTACCAGTTGCCGTTAACTGCGGTGGTTTCCGCCCCTTTGCCATGATGGCCGCTGAAGATGGCAGCTTTGGCTATGAGATGGAGATCATCACTTATCCCGGTAGCGGCATTGAGTCGGTTGAAGATTTGGCAGGCAGCCAGCTGGCATTTACCTCTGAAACGTCTAACTCTGGCTTCCGTGCCCCCTCTGCGCTGCTGCGTTCCGAGTACGGTCTAGAGGCTGGTGAGGATTTCGAAACTGCGTTCTCCGGCTCCCATGACAACTCCATTTTAGGGGTGGTAAACAAAGACTACGAAGCTGCTGCCGTTGCTAACTCTGTTGGCGCGCGGATGATCTCTCGTGGCGTTGTCAACGAAGGTGATTACGAGATTATCTACACCTCTGAAACGTTCCCCACCACCGCCTATGGACTGGCCAATAACTTGAACCCTGAGCTGGCCGAGAAAATTCAGGATGCTTTCTTCAGCTACGACTGGGAAGGCACGGCTCTTGAGACCGAGTTTGCCAATTCCGGTGAAGCGCAGTTTATCCCGATTACTTATCAGGAAAACTGGTCGGTCATTCGCACCATCGCTGATGCTAACGGCGTGACCTACGACTGCGATTAATACGCCAGTCGTTCTGAAACCCTATCGGCCAGGAAGGCAACTTTCTGGCCGAATTGCTATGTACCTGACTACTCGTAAATGAGGCACTCTCATGTTGACTCTTACCGGCGTTGGCAAACGTTACTCTACTGGGGATCGTGCGTTAACCGATATACAACTGACGCTACCTAAGGGTCAAGTGATGGCGCTGATCGGGCCTTCCGGTGCAGGGAAAAGCACGCTGATTCGTTGCGTGAACCGCTTGGTAGAACCCACCCAAGGCAGTATTCGCCTGGAAGATGTAGAGCTGACCAAACTTTCGGGCAACCAGCTACGCCACGCGCGCCGCTCCATGGGAATGATTTTTCAGGAGTATGCACTGGTTGACCGTTTAACCGTGATGGAGAACGTGCTGTCTGGCCAGCTAGGTTATGTAGGGTTCTGGCGTAGCTTCTTGCGCCGTTACCCACAAGAAGCCGTGGCCGAAGCCTTTCGCTTGCTGGAACGGGTTGGTTTGCCCCACGCTATTGATAAGCGTGCCGATGCGCTCTCCGGTGGCCAACGCCAGCGGGTCGGCATTGCCCGTGCGCTGTTACAAAGCCCAAAGCTACTTTTGGTTGATGAGCCCACCGCCAGTCTCGATCCGAAGACATCGCGCCAGATCATGCGTCTGATCCGTGAACTATGCGCCGAGCGAGAGTTGGCCGCGATTATCAACATTCACGACGTCGCGCTGGCTAAGCAGTTTGCTGACCGTATTGTGGGGTTGCGGGCTGGGGAAATCGTCTTTGACGGGCAGCCTAACGAGCTTACCAGCGAGATCCTCACAACTATCTATGGTGAAGAGGATTGGGATACCACCCCAGAACCCGCTGACGATGATGAAACTGAACAGAATACGAAAGAGAGCGAAGCACATCGGCTTCATGCTGGCTGCGAGCTGTCCCGATTAGAAAGACTAGCGAGTGGGGCCGCGCGATGAACAGCACCAATTCACTGGCGCGCCAACAGGCTGCGCGTGAAGGGCACTGGCGGCGCTTACCACTGATTGATAACCCGCGTGTGCGTTGGGGGCTGGTGCTAGGCGCGATTGCATATCTGGTACTCGCACTTGCCTCTGTGGAAGTTAATTGGGCACGTGTGGCGGAAGGGGCCGGACGCGCACTCAATTTTCTTGGTGCGTTTTTGCAGCCGGACTTCGTGAGCCGCCAGAGTGACATTATCGCTGGCCTGCTGGAAAGTTTGACCATGACGTTAACCTCTACGGTGATTGGCGTGTTATTGGCCATTCCCGTGGGGCTGGGGGCGGCGCGTAATATCTCGCCATTACCTATTTATGCCTTATGCCGCGCGATTATTGCCGTTTCGCGCACCTTCCAGGAAATTATCATCGCCATTCTGTTTGTGGTGATGTTCGGCTTCGGGCCGTTTGCGGGCATGTTGACCCTGGCGTTTGCCACGATTGGTTTTATGGCCAAGCTGCTGGCAGAGGATATTGAAGACCTCGACTGGCGGCAGGTAGAGGCCGTACGTGCCACCGGGGCGAGCTGGTGGCAAACCATGAATCATGCCATTCAACCTCAGGTGATGCCGCGCTTAATTGGCCTCTCGATGTACCGATTGGATATCAACTTCCGTGAGTCGTCAGTGATTGGCATTGTCGGCGCTGGCGGTATCGGTGCCACCCTGAATACCTCGTTGAGTCGCTACGAGTACGGCACCTCTGCTGCCATCCTGCTGATTATCATCGCTATTGTACTGATGAGTGAGTATGCCTCCAGCTACGTTCGCCGCTGGACACAGTAACGGCGCGCCACTTGTCATAAGAGGAAACGTTATGCCTGTTTCAACATCCCCTCAAGGGGTGCCGCTTTGGCAGCGGCGCACTACCCGTGCCCAGTGGCTGCAGTTCGCTGCCTGGCTTCTAGGCATCAGCCTGTTTCTACTATGTTGGAAAGTGATTTCTGATAACACCATGTGGGTGTTTGTTGAAGATGCTGGCCGCCAGGGCAGCGACTTAATCAGCCGTATGATGCCGCCGAGTTGGGAGTATGCCAATGTGCTGTGGAAGCCCATGTGGGATACCTTGAACATTGCCACGTTAGGGACGGCGCTAGGCATTGTCATGGCCTTTCCCGTGGCGTTTTTAGCGGCACGCAATACCACGCCGCACCCACTGATACGCAGCTTGGCGCTCACTGTTATTGTTTCGTCACGCTCTATCAACTCGCTGATTTGGGCCATGCTGTTGGTCACCATTCTTGGCCCTGGCGTCTTGGCGGGTATTATCGCCATTGCGCTGCGCTCCATTGGCTTTGTAGGCAAGCTGCTTTATGAGGCCATTGAAGAAATTCATCCAACCCCCGTTGAAGCGATTAGTGCCACCGGTGCCAGCCGCCTACAGGTGATGAACTACGCTGTGTTGCCTCAGGTAATGCCTGCCTTTGCGGGTATTAGCGTGTATCGCTGGGACATTAATATTCGTGAGTCTACCGTGCTGGGTCTGGTGGGGGCTGGTGGTATTGGTCTGCAGCTCAATGCCTCAATTAACAGCCTCGCCTGGAACCAAGTTAGCGTCATCTTTGTGATGATTTTTGCCACGGTGCTGGTGTCCGAGTGGGTCTCTGCCCGTGTGCGCCACGCGATCATCTAGTCAGCCTGTCGAGGAACAGAAAATATGCGTTTTCCTAATGCAGACATCACCACCATCGATATTATGCGCCATGGGGAGCCTGTCGGCGGGCGCATGTTACGTGGTAGTACCGACCACCCGCTGAGTGAAAAGGGCTGGAAGCAAGTGAGTGATGCCGTTATGCGCCACACGGTGGACGGCAGGCCACCTTACGATGCGATTGTCAGTTCGCCATTGCTACGTTGCCGCGAATTTGCGCTGTGGCTAGGCGAGGAGTTTGATGTGCCTGTACAAGTTGATGACGACTTGGCTGAACTTCACTTGGGGCGCTGGGAAGGCAAAACGCATGCCCAAGTATTTGCCAATGAGGGGAGTGAGCCAATGAGCGCGTTTTGGTTTAACCCCTGCCAAGTCGCGCCCCCAGAAGGAGAAACATTGGCAGCGCTGGATGCTCGGGTTAGTGAGTCCTGGCAGCGGCTGTTGGCTAATCCGCCCGGTAAACACGTGTTGGTGGTTGCACATCTGTTTGTCTGCAATGCGCTGCTGCGCCAAGTGCTGGGGCAGCCGCTTGGTAACGGCTTAGTGATGGACTTGCCCTATGCTGCGATGAGCCGCCTGCGCCACGAGCGCCATGCGCTGGGCGAAACCACCTTTGTTGAGTGGATAGGGCGTTAGTCACCGTGTGTTAGTAATAACAGCTTACGAATCAGTAGCGGGTAAGCTGCGCATAGGCCATGATATAAGCATTGCTAACGTACTGAGCCGGAGCGATGTATGCCATTTATCCGTCTGTCCCCACTGTTAACGCTATTCACGCTGCTGCTATTAGCAGGATGTGCCAGCAAAGAGATCACGACTGCTCCCGCCTCAAATGATCAAGCGGGTATTTCGATGGAGCGCGCGCTGATTCTCTCTCATGCCCAGCAAGCGATTGGCACACCGTATCGCTTTGGCGGCAATACACCGGAGGGGCTGGATTGTTCGGGGCTTGTGGAAATGACTTATCGCGCTGCGGGCATCCGCGTGCCCCGCACTGCTAACGATCAGTTCCGCTCGCTGCCGTCGGTTGATGCGCCACGTCCAGGTGATTTACTGTTCTTTGGAGATGGCGCCAAAGCCACACACGTAGGCATTTATGGCGGGAACCGGCAGATGATCCACGCACCTGGCAGCGGTCGAGCCGTGGTCAGCGTGCCACTGGATATCGATTACTGGAATCAGCGCTTTTTAGGGGCTGCTTCACCAGCACCCTAAGCAACATTAATAGGCTGAGTAATTGCAATGTAATTGCAACCCAATGTAGGAAAGCCAACGGCTCAGGCTGCCTGCTCATCAGATGTTGTGGTCACTTCTTCTGTATCTGTAGTAGCCTCCCCAGCACTTCGCGCAGCATTCATTTCGCTCTGCTCGCGAGCGGCTTCCAGTTTGGCTTCCAATAAATACTGTCTTGCCTGAGCGGCCACCTGTATATCTTTAGAAGAAGGTTCTGCCGGCGCCAACGCTGCCGCGATGACCGTTTGCATCTTTTCAATAGTCGCCGTGGGGTTACCTGGCACGGGGCCATAGTCAATAGGAACTTCGCCTGCAACTGCATAGCGTTTGCCGTCGGGCCCAACTTCGTACTCATAGCTAGCGCCGCCGGTATAGGGGCCGCCTACCGTCTGGTGGGCCATTTCATGCTGGCGAACTTCCCGGTCAGTTTGCTTAAGCTGTTCTAAAAGCTGGATCTCTTCCGGTGCTAGCGGCGTACCGTCGGGGCGCGTAGGGCCGGTCGTTTCGCGATTGGCGGATGAGTCCGTCTCTTCACTGGCTTGTGCAGTCTCTGAGGCGTGAGACTTCTGTTCTTCCGACGCCATCCGATTAGCCTGTGTACTGTTTACCTTAGGCTGCGGTAACGCATATGAAGAAACAGAGGGGGTTAGGGTAGAAAGATCCATAAGCAATTACCGAAGGATAAGCTGTTTGCGTTAGCATAGAGCATCTATGTAGAAATCGCAGCACGTCATTGTCGTGCCTAAAACGACCGCTTAGCTATTGTTTGGTTAATCATTCGCATGCCCATCATCGATGTTGTTATTCATCTGTCAAAAAGTGAGTGCCTGGCGCATTACGAAGGACGCTACTCGAACGTGCGAGCGCGCAGCGTTGATGGCCGCTGGGTCATTTTTCCTGCGGAAGCGCTGCGCCGCGTAGTAGGACAAGAGGGCGTTCATGGCGTTTATCGATTGGAATTTTCTGACCAGAGTCGTTTTATCAACATTCAGCCTCTCTCAAAGAGTTGACTTGGCATATGCACCATAGCGATGCAAATCTAACGCTTCATGAACTCATTTATGCCGTTATACCCAATCTAAATAGAGCCGAAAAATTAGTGCTCAATACCCTGGAGAGCCTAATCGAAGTGGCAGAAAATCCATTGGATGTCGTTAAGCGTAACGAACAAAGACATGCTTTCTCGCTAGAAGTGCATCGTGTGCGTATCAACATAGAACACCTTTTGGAACGCTATCGTGCTGATGTGGATAGGGTTTTGCGCTCAGGAGGGGAGGTGAAAGGGCCTATCGTGGTACCTGATGCCCTAGAGGCCGATGCAATTCGCAGCGCCATTGATATTTACTTACACGTTAGGTCTTTTCAGCGTGGCGAACGTCGTCAGCCACTACCAGGCCACTAAGTTATCACCTTATCACCACTGCTTGTCATCACATGGCATCATCATTGCCTGTATAATGCGAGTACTGCTTTTGGGGTTACCCACCTGAAGGCCAACAGCTTGCCTACCCGGCAATTCGCTGTGACCACATTAGGAGATATATCATGTCTGCCTCACCTGTTACGTTAATGGTAGCCCGTCGAGTGGCGAGCGGCCGTTATCACGATTTTAACCGTTGGTTAAACGAAGGCCGCGACTTAGCGGCTGACTTTCCTGGTTATTTGGGGTCCGGTGTTTTGGCACCACCCAATAGCGATGACGAATATCAGATCATTTTCCGCTTTAGTAGTAGTGATACGTTAACAGCCTGGGAGCACTCGGCTTCACGCAATGCATGGCTACAGCGAGGTAAGGGGTTGTATGACGCTCCGCATGAGCACCGTGCCACCGGTCTAGATGCTTGGTTTCAGTCTAGCTCGGGCACGACGCCCCCGCGCTGGAAACAAGCCATCGCCGTATGGTTGGCTTTTTTCCCCATTTCACTGCTGTTTAACTGGGTATTTGGCAGTATCTTAGCGGACTGGCCCATGGTGCCTCGTGTTCTGGTCAGTACGATGATGTTGACGCCTGTCATGGTGTTTTTATTTATTCCACTTTCAACGCGCCTACTTGCCCCTTGGTTGGAAGGGAAATGGTCGCCATTAGATATATTGTCACGTTGGCGTCATGAGCATAGAACGTAGTGCAGAATGGATGAGAGTGCGCCTGTATTATTAAAATGAGTTAAAACATGGGCTTAATTATTATCTAATAACACCTTAAGCCATGCTCTTTGGGTTTCTTTAACAACGTGAATAATTGCTAAACTTCATGGGGTTCAACGCCGCAATAGTGCTAAGCTAAATACGCTTGCAGCAAAAAGGATAACTGACATTGGTGCAATGCTAGTGTACCAAGTCGCCCCATGGAGTCGTTATGATCCGCGTTCACCATCTCGAAAAATCCCGCTCCCACCGTATTTTATGGCTTCTGGAAACACTTGGCCTTGATTATGATATTGAGGTTTATCAGCGCGATCCTAAAACTCAGCTAGCCCCGGAATCACTTAAAAAAATCCATCCGCTGGGTAAGTCGCCAGTGATTACCGACGGTGAGCTGACCGTAGCAGAATCAGGGGCAATTATTGATTATCTCGTCAATAGCTATGGTAATACCAAAGATCAGTTCTTTGAAGAAGACCGTAATGAGTGGGTAAATTATCGCTACTGGCTTCATTATGCAGAAGGCTCGTTAATGCCGCTGTTAGTGATGGGGCTGGTCTTTAGCCAGCTACCTAAGCAGTCTCCGTGGCTGATTAAGCCGTTAGCAAAAGGAATTAGCTCAACGGTGCAGCAGCGATTTATCCAGCCCCAACTTAAACAACATCTAACCATTATTGAATCGCACCTACACAAACGAAGTAATTTTGCGGGTGACTGGCCGAGTGGGGCCGATATACAAATGAGTTTTCCGCTACAGGCCGTTGCCGCGACACAATCGTTGGCAAGGTATCCGGCTATCGCAGCATTTGTGGCACGCATTGAAAATGACCCTGCCTGGCAACGGGTTGTTGAGCGCGCGGGCCCTCTTATTATGCCTGGTGGGTAGGTTTATCTATGTTCCAGACGTTGGGCTGCTTCGGACCTCGCTTACCTTCTACTCAAAAGGGTGCGTTGTGCGTTCTAGCACACGTTATGTCAGGGGCATTACTGCTAGGTGGATGTTTAGTAACAACTCCCGTATCGGCTGAGACACTGACTGTTGGTGTGTACCACAATCCGCCAAAACTCTTCGCTGACGATGAAGGTCGCCCTCGAGGCGTACTAGGCGACCTTTTACAGGCGATTGCCAGAGAAGAGCAGTGGCAGCTGGAAAGTCTTCAATGTGACTTTCAACACTGTCTTACCCTGTTAGAGCAAGGAGACATTGACTTACTACCTGATGTTGCCTGGAGTGAAGAGCGTGCTCAGCGTATCGCGTTTCATGAAGAGCCGGTGATGCATAGTTGGTCACAGCTTTACCAGCGCGAAGGGGCTAAGGTCGGCGCTATTTTTGATCTTGAGCAGCAGCGTGTAGCCGTAGTATCAGGCTCCGCTCAGCAACGCTATTTGGCGGCGGTAACCGAGCGTTTTGATATCAGCGTCACTTGGCTGCCCGTGAGTAATTTCTCTGAAGGGTTTCAGGCAGTGGCGGATGGAGAGGCAAACCTTGTGGCCGCCGACCATCTATTTGGCGGCTGGCGGGCTCACGATTATGGGTTGAGTGACACACCTGTTATTTTTCAGCCAGCAAGGCTGTTCTATGCTGCATCCCCACAACTTCCTGATGAGGTACTGAGTCGTATTGATGATGTTCTACGTCGATGGAAGCAGGATAAAGGCTCTGCTTATTATGAAACGCTAAGTGCATGGCGGGCTACTCCAGGACCATCCCAGCTAATTCCCGCCTGGGCATGGTGTGGTATTAGCTTACTAGTGTTACTGCTTATTGTAGCGCTTTTAGGCAATATAATGCTTAAACGCCGTATGAAGATTAATCGAGAACAGTTAAATACCCATGAAGCACTATTGACGACGATTTTAGACAGTGTAGATGCATATATCTATATTAAGTCTTCCTCGCTAAGGTATCGTTACGTCAATCGTCGAATAAGTGAACTTTTTAAGCGGCCCACAGAAGATATTATTGGAAAGTATGATGATGATTTTTTTAATGCCGAAAGTGCCAAGGCCATAAAAGAAATTGGGCTCTTCGACGCCAAGTGTGGAATTCGCCCCCTGAGCTGGGCCAGGATATGACCTCCACGACGACAGGAGGCATGACATGGACGGCACCCAGATTCTGACCCTCGGCCTGGGCCTGGAAGCGCCCTGGATCCTCAAGGACCAGCATCTGGATACTTCCGTGTCACCCCATCGCCTGGACCTCTACGTTGAGGCCGAGCGGGGCAGCCTCTACCCCTGTCCTGACTGCGGCAAGGCCTGCCCGGCTCACGATTTCGCCGACAAGACCTGGCGGCATCTGAACTTCTTCCAGCACCACTGCTACCTGCACGCCCGCGTGCCCCGCACCAAGTGCCCTGAGCATGGCGTCAAGCGCATCGAGGTGCCCTGGGCCCGGCCAGGCAGCGACTTCACCCTGCTGTTCGAGCAAGCCGCCATGTCGCTGGTCAAGGAGATGCCGGTACTGGCCGTCTCCCGGCAGCTGGAGATCTCCGACAAGCGGCTGTGGCGCATCGTGCACCACTACGTCGGCCGCATGCTGGGGGAGCTGGATTTGAGCAACGTGGCCACCGTCGGCGTCGACGAAACCGCCTCTCGGCGCGGCCAGCGTTACGTGACGGTATTCCTCGACATGCAGCGCAAGCAGGAGCCGGTGATCTTCGCCGTCCCAGGCCACGGCAAAGACGCCATCAAGGCCTTTAGCGCCTTCCTGTCGGCCCATGGCGGCGATCCGGACAACGTGGTCGAGGTCGTCTGCGACATGTCACAGGCCTTCCTGAGCGGCGTGGCCGAGAATCTTCCCAAGGCCGAGGTCACGGTCGACTGGTTCCATATCGTGCAGACCTTCACCAAGCGGCTGGACGAAGTGCGCAAGAAGGAGCGCCGGGAGCAGGAACACCCCAAGTCGCTGCGCTGGGCCCTGCTGAAGAGCCTGGAAAACGAGAACCTGACGCCCAAGCAGCTGGTGGCGCTCCAGGAACTGGTGGCTGACCAGAGCGCCACGTCCGATGCCTGGGTGATCAAGGAGAAGCTGCGCTGGATCCAGAAGGCCTCGACGCCGCGGGCGGCTCGGTGGCGTATCACGAACTACCTCAAGGTCATGAAAGCGGCAGTTGCCGAGAAGCCACTGTTGAAGCCGATGGGCAAGGCTCTGGCGACGCTGGAGCGGCATGCCGACGCGGTGGTCCGGCGGTGGCTCTCGGGACTGACGAACGCACGCCTGGAAGGCATGAACGGCCTGTTCCAGGCGGCTCGGTCACGCGCACGCGGCTACCGGAACGAGGCCAACTTCATCGCCATGATCTACCTGATTGGCAGCCCGGTGGGCCGCCTGTTCGATCAGGCCAAATCCACGTGAAGTGACGAAGAACCCAAAAAAAGCCTTATTTAAAAGACGCGCGCAAATAGTAATGTGTTTTATTATTATTTGATAGTTAATGCTAAGTGAGGCTTTTTAATTGCACTTCTTTGGTGCGAAGAAGGGGCTGGTTAATTAGCATGGTGCAATTTTGGTGCGAATAAGAGAAAGTCGATATTTTTCAAGCTATTGAATAATAATAACTATTTTTTCTATTCACCATTTTGGTACGGCGGTTGCGCTGCATTGCTTCAAATAGGCGTGCTCGGTTTCGATAGTCTGGGAGCGTTGTTCCAAATCCTACACCGTCGTTTCTGTTGAGCGCTGCCACTGATCGAGCCAATGGAGCCCCCATGGAACTGACCCCGCGAGACAAAGATAAGCTGCTGCTGTTTTCTGCTGCCCAGCTTGCCGAGCGCCGCAAAGCACGCGGCCTAAAGCTTAACTACCCCGAGGCCGTCGCGCTGATCAGCTTTGAAATTATCGAAGGTGCCCGTGACGGCAGAAGTGTCGCCGACTTAATGAGCTACGGCCGTGAAATCCTTAGCCGTGATGACGTCATGGATGGCGTGGCGGAAATGGTGGATGAGGTGCAGGTAGAAGCCACCTTTCCGGACGGCACCAAGCTTGTGACCGTTCACACGCCAATCAACTAGTCGTCAGCAACCAGGAGGCTGCCATGATTTCCGGCCCAATGATTCCAGGACAGTACCAGTTAAAAGACGGTGATATTGAGCTATGCGTGGGCCGCGAGCGGATTAGCGTCGAAGTGGCCAATACCGGCGACCGCCCCATTCAGATCGGTTCCCACTACCACTTCGCGGAAGCCAACCCCGCGCTGGTGTTTGATCGCACGAAAACTCGAGGTTTTCGCTTAGACGTGGCAGCGGGCACCGCGATTCGCTTTGAGCCAGGCCAGACCCGCGAGGTCACGCTAATTCCCTTCGTCGGTAAGCGCGAAATTTACGGCTTCCGTGGCGATGTGATGGGTGCGCTCGATGGAGATAAACAATGAAGCCGGTTAACAAAATCAGTCGGCAAGCCTACGCCGATATGTATGGCCCCACCGTGGGCGACCGCGTGCGCCTGGGCGATACCGAACTGTGGATCGAAGTGGAGCAAGACGCTACCCACTACGGCGATGAGGTGAAGTTCGGCGGCGGTAAGGTCATCCGCGATGGTATGGGCCAAAGCCAGCGTAACGACGCCACGGTGATGGATACGGTGATTACCAATGCGCTGATTTTAGACTGGTGGGGCATTGTGAAAGCCGATGTCGGCCTGCAAAACGGGCGCATTGCAGCGATTGGCAAGGCAGGCAACCCCGACACCCAGCCCGATGTAGATATAGTGATTGGCCCCGGCACTGAAATTATCTCAGGCGAAGGCAAGATTCTTACCGCTGGAGGCATCGACGCGCATATTCACTTTATTTGCCCCCAACAGGTAGAAGAAGCGCTGATGAGCGGCGTGACCACCATGCTGGGCGGCGGCACTGGTCCGGCGACTGGCTCCAACGCCACCACATGCACTCCCGGTGCTTGGCATATTGGCAGAATGCTGCAAGCCGTGGACGACCTGCCGATGAATATTGGCCTGTTGGGCAAAGGCAACGCCAGCTTGCCGGAAGCGTTGGAAGCGCAGCTGGAAGCCGGGGCCATGGGGCTTAAACTCCACGAAGACTGGGGCACCACGCCTGCTTCCATTGATAACTGCCTCAGTGTGGCAGAGAAGTATGATGTGCAGATCGCGATCCACACCGACACACTCAACGAATCCGGCTTTGTGGAAGACACCCTGGCGGCGTTTAAAGAGCGTGGCATTCATACCTATCACACCGAAGGGGCGGGCGGCGGTCACGCGCCGGATATCCTGACCGCCTGCTCAAAAGAGTATGTGCTGCCGTCTTCCACTAACCCGACGCGGCCTTATACGGTTAACACCATCGACGAACACCTGGATATGTTGATGGTTTGCCACCACTTGGACCCCAACATTCCCGAAGATGTGGCCTTTGCCGACTCACGTATTCGCCGTGAAACGATCGCCGCCGAAGATATTCTCCACGACTTGGGCGTGATCTCGATGATTGCCTCGGATTCCCAAGCCATGGGGCGAGTGGGCGAAGTGGTCTGCCGTACCTGGCAAACGGCCCATAAAATGAGAGTGCAGCGCGGTTTATTGCCCGAAGATGAAGCATTGGGTGCTGATAACCTGCGCGCCAAGCGCTATATCGCCAAATACACTATTAACCCTGCGATTACCCATGGCATTGCCCATGAGGTGGGCTCCATCGAAGTTGGCAAACTGGCTGATTTAGTGCTCTGGAAACCGGCATTTTTCGGTGTAAAGCCCTCGCTGATTTTAAAAGGCGGCATGATTGCGGCGGCGCCCATGGGCGACCCCAATGCGTCTATTCCTACCCCTCAGCCGGTGCATTATCGCTTTATGTTTGGGGCGTTTGGAAAGGCCGCCAGCCAAACGCGGCTCAACTTCGTGAGCCAAGCGGCGATTGACGCAGGCATTAAAGAGCGTCTGGGCCTGCAGAGCACGCTTTCCGCCTGTAAAAACGTACGCGGCGTGCGCAAAAAAGATATGAAGCTCAACGACGCCTGCCCAAAGCTAACCGTTGACCCACAAACCTATGAAGTGCGCTGCGATGGCGAGCTACTCACCTGCGAGCCAGCGACCGAGCTACCACTGGCGCAGCGGTATCATTTGTTTTGATTAAGGCTATTTAGTTGAGGTAGAGGTGGCGGGGGTAGGCCGTAGAGAGGGTCTTTTGCCATGGCCGGAAAATGTTCCCTACATTTCCGGCATTCCCTCCGTCCATGGAGGTCAGATGGCAAAAGTAGCGTATAGGGAGGTATTCACAGCGCCCTCTCGTAGGCCTACCCCCGCCACAGCCGCATAGATAGCGAAAGGACGGTAGTCATGTTGAAACTGATAGAACGTTTAGGGCCGATAGACGAAAGCACCGCCAGCGACACGCTGACGCTGCCCTTTGAGCTGCGCATTCGCGGGCGCCTAAAAGCCCAAAGCGATAGCGGCCGCGAGCTGGGGCTGTTTCTAGACCGTGGTCCGGTGCTGCGCGATGGTGAGGGCCTGAAGGCCGAGAGTGGCGAGGTCGTCCGCGTGTGTGCCGCTATCGAACCGGTCGTCACCGCGCGAGTGAGCACTGGCTTACCCCTGGCGCGGCTGGCGTATCATCTTGGCAATCGCCATGTGCAGCTCGCGCTGGGTGAAGATGAGCAGGGCGGCTGGGTGCGCTTCCCCCCCGACCACGTGCTCGAAGAGCTGGCCGAGCTTTTGGGCGCGACGCTCGAGCACCACAACGCTACTTTCGACCCCGAACCCGGCGCGTACAACCAAGTGGGCGGTGGGCATTCGCATAGCCACGGGCATGCTCATTCCCACGACCACGACCACGACCACGACCACGACCACGACCATGCGCATGAGCACCACCATGCCCACTGAACGTGCCGCGCTAGAAAGCCATGACTTAGCCCTGCTAGGGCTAATGCAACTGGTCAGCCCCGCGCTACCCATCGGTGCCTTTGCGTTTTCCCAAGGGCTGGAAAGTGCCTTTGAACTGGGCTGGGTAAGTGATGAACAAAGCCTTTCTGAGTGGCTTTCTGGCGTACTGGAAGATGGCCTAACCCGCTGTGAACTGCCGCTGATCGCGCGCTTTTACACCGCCCTTGAGCAGCAGGACAGCGATGCAATCGCCCAGTGGGACGAGTGGTTGGCGGCTACCCGCGAAACCGCTGAATTAGCCGCTGAGGATAGCCGCTTGGGCGCTTCACTCAAACGTCTGCTGGGCAGTCTGGACTTATTACCCCGCCAGGATGAGCGAAGTGAAGGCTGTCTGCCGCCTTTACTACCTGCCCATGCAGGCTATGTGACGCTATTTAGCTACGCCGCTTTTATGCGCCGTGTGCCCCCGCGCCAAGCGCTATTAGGGTTTGGCTGGGCGTGGCTGGAAAACCAACTGGCAGTGGCCTGCAAAGCACTTCCCCTGGGCCATACCGCCGCCCAGCGGGTGATTGAACAGCTGCGCGGGGAACTGGTGGAGGCCGTCGACCAAGCACTGTTGCTGGAAGATGATGATCTTGGCCCGATACTGCCCGGCGTGGCGCTGGCCAGCGCTCTGCACGAAACACAATATTCACGCTTGTTTAGAAGTTAAACGCTTAGCTATTTCAAACGCTTATGAGTAGGAGATAACAATGACGCACTGTTTACGTGTAGGTGTGGGTGGCCCGGTGGGTTCCGGCAAAACGGCACTGCTTAAGCAGCTTTGTTCGGCACTACGGGATTACTACGATATCGCCGTCGTAACCAACGACATATACACCCGCGAAGACGCCGACTTTCTGCTCAAGCATGATGCGCTGCCTGCTGACCGCATCTTAGGTGTGGAAACCGGTGGCTGCCCGCATACCGCCATTCGCGAAGATGCCTCGATGAACCTGGCGGCCATCGACGAGCTACACGCTCGCCATCCAAAACTAGAGCTGGTGCTGGTGGAGTCCGGCGGTGACAACCTCTCTGCGACGTTCAGCCCCGAGCTTTCTGATCTCACGCTTTACGTGATTGACGTTTCCGCAGGCGATAAGATCCCCCGTAAAGGCGGGCCAGGTATTACCAAGTCAGACCTGCTGATTATCAACAAGATTGATATTGCCGAGCAAGTACATGCCTCTCTTGAGGTGATGGAGCGGGATTCGAAGAAAATGCGCGGCGAGCGTCCCTTTGTGTTTACCAACCTCTACGATGGGGTAGGCCTTGAAGAGATCATCCGCTTTATTCTCGACAAAGGCATGCTGGATGAGCGTCGGCCCCAGGCGGCAACGGCATAATCGGTAGAAAAAGTTGCTGCAATAAAATAACAAGTACTCGCTAGCAGTGGCTTGCCAAGTGGCAAGCCACTATGTCGAGCGGGTTTGTCGCTCAGCCAACAACAACGCAGCGCGCCGTGCCAACGGTGACAGTTCATCATCCTCACGTTCCAGTGAGGCCACCAGGCGCTGTTTCATTGGTCTTGCCCAGAAGGTTTCCAGGTGTCGACAGATGGCTGTTGCCGCCGTTTCTTCGTCGTGGCCGCTGCGCAAGTTCACGGCGATTTGGTTAATCATGTGAATCAGGTTTTTATCGTTATGCGTCGACATTGAGTGTCTCCTCAGCCGTGGGCAAGAGCCGTTGTAATGGGGCGGTGGTAAATCAAGTGGCGACCAGGCCGCGCAAAGCCTGCCAGTAGTAGGCCTGACGCTTGGGCCTGTTCCACGGCCAGCGCGGTGGCCGCCGAGACAGCCACCAGTGCGCCGATGCCCGCGCTAGCGCACTTGTGCACCATCTCGTAGCTGGCGCGGCTGGTGACTAGCGCGAACCCTTCTTCGAGGGGAACAGCTTCGCGGGCGAGGGCGCCGATCAGTTTGTCCAACGCGTTGTGGCGGCCGATATCCTCGCGTAGCCGTAGGAGGCGACCCTGGGTATCGCACCAGGCGGCACCGTGGCTAGCGCCAGTGGCTGCTTGCAGCGGCTGGTGGGTGGCCAATTGCTGCAGGGAGCGCTGAATGGCAGCATCGCTAAGCGACGGTGCCACGACAGAGGGGATCGGACGAATGGCTTGTTCCAGGGCTTCGGTGCCGCACAGGCCGCAGCCGGTACGCCCTGTTAGGCTGCGCCGCCGCTGCTTGAGCTCAGCTATCCGTTGGCTGGCAATGGTGAGGTGAACGGTGAGGCCCTGAGGCGCTTCGTGGATATCGAGGTCATAGCACTCGGTGATATTGGCCAGGATACCTTCGGAAAGGCTAAAGCCGAGGGCAAAATCCTCAAGGTCGGCGGGGCTTGCCATCATCACCGCATGGGAGATGCCGTTGTAGACCAGTGCTACTGGCCTTTCTAAGGCCAGTAGGTCCTCCTGAGTATCGGTGTACCAGCCGTTAGCGCCCCGACGCACCTCCACCGGCTGGCGCGCTACCGCGTCGCGTGTGTGGTGGGTGCTCATGGCGCCTCCTGATGAGCGTTGGCCAGATGGTCACGCTGGATCAGGTCGAAAGTGTTAAAGCGCTGCTGCCAGGCAGAGGGTTGGCTGACTTTTTCCACCTGTACCGCAGTGACTTTATATTCCGGACAGTTGGTAGCCCAGTCCGAGTTATCCGTTGTGATAACGTTAGCGCCGCTGCCGGGGTGGTGGAAGGTGGTGTAAACCACCCCCGGCTGCATGCGTTCGCTGAGCCTTGCGCGTAGCACCGTCTGGCCCGAGCGGCTGGTAATGCCCAACCAGTCGCCGTCACGCACGCCGCGCAGTTCCGCATCAGAGGGATGCAGTTCCAATACATCCTCGTCGTGCCAGCGCTGGTTGTCGGTACGCCGGGTCTGGGCGCCCACGTTGTATTGGCTGAGAATCCGCCCGGTGGTGAGCAGTAGTGGGAAGCGGCGGTTAGCGCGCTCTTCAGTGGCCACGTACTCGGTAATCGCAAAGCGCCCCAGGCCAATGGGGAAGTCAACCTCGTGCATGGTTGGCATGCCCAACGGGTACTCGGCGTTGCAGGGCCACTGCAGACTGCCGCGCTCCTCCAGCTTGGCGTAGCTGACGCCCGCAAAGCTTGGCGTTAACTGGGCGATCTCGTCCATGATCTCGGACGGATGGGCGTAGTGCATCGGGTAGCCCAGCGCATTGGCCAGGTCCTGAGTGATTTCCCAGTCTTCCTTACCAGCAAGCGCTGGCATCACTTTGCGCACCCGGTTGATGCGCCGTTCGGCGTTGGTGAAAGTGCCGTTTTTTTCCAGAAAGCTTGAACCGGGCAGCAGCACGTGGGCGAACTTGGCCGTTTCGTTGAGGAAAATATCTTGCACGATCAGGCAGTCCAGCGAGCGTAGTGCCGCCTCAACGTGTTGGGTGTTGGGGTCGGATTGGGCGATGTCCTCGCCCTGCACGTAGAGCGCTTTAAAGGTACCTTCGATGGCGGCGTCGAACATATTGGGAATGCGCAGCCCCGGCTCGTCGTCGAGTTTCACGCCCCACACGGACTCAAAGCGGCCGCGGGCGATGGGGTCGGCCACGTGCTGGTAGCCCGGCAACTCGTGGGGGAAGGAGCCCATGTCGCAGGAGCCCTGCACATTGTTTTGACCGCGCAGCGGATTCACACCGACACCTTCCCGGCCAATATTGCCGGTAGCCATGGCTAAGTTGGCGATTCCCATCACCATGGTGGAGCCCTGACTGTGTTCGGTCACACCCAAGCCGTAGTAGATGGCGCCATTAGCTGCTTTAGCATAGGTGCGCGCCGCTTGGCGTACGGCTTCGGCGGGCACGCCGGTAATCGCTTCGCTGGCTTCCGGGGAGTGGCGTGGCTCACTGATAAAGGTGCGCCAGCTGTGATAGGCCTCGGTATCGCAGCGCTTGGCCACGAATGTCTGGTCTTCAAGACCTTCGGTGACCACCACGTGGCCGAGGGCGTTGATCAACGCCACATTGGTGCCCGGGCGCAGCGGCAGATGTTGGGCCTCGCTCATGTGCGGGGTCTTTAGAAGGTCGATGCGGCGAGGGTCGGCGGCGATCAGCTTCGCCCCCTGGCGCAAGCGTTTGCGCATCAGCGAACCAAACACTGGGTGGGCGTCGGTGGGGTTGGCGCCAATCACGATAATCGCATCGGCCTGCATGACTGAGTCAAAGGTTTGGGTACCGGCGGATTCGCCCAGCGTGGTCTTCAAGCCGTAGCCAGTGGGCGAGTGGCAGACCCGCGCGCAGGTGTCGGTGTTGTTGTTGCCGAACGCGGCGCGAATCAGCTTCTGCACCAAATAGGTCTCTTCGTTGGTACAGCGCGATGAGGTGATACCGCCGATGCTCTCGCGGCCGTGCTCGGCCTGAATCGCTTTCAAGCGGCTAGCGGCAAAGCGGATCGCCTCTTCCCAGCTGGCCTCGCGCCAGGGTTGGTCGATGCTGTCGCGGATCATCGGTGTGGTCAGGCGATCCGGGTGGGTGGCGTAGCCAAAGGCGAAGCGGCCCTTGACACAAGAGTGGCCATGGTTAGCATCGCCGCCCTTGTAGGGCACCATGCGTACCAACTGGTCGCCTTTCATTTGCGCTTCGAACGAGCAGCCCACACCGCAGTAAGCACAAGTGGTCACGACGCTGTGCTCGGGAACACCGTGGTCGATGACGCTCTTTTCCATCAGCGTGGCTGTTGGGCAGGCCTGAACGCAGGCACCGCAGGAAACACAGTCTGAATCCATGAACGAGTCGGCCTGCCCCGCTGACACCTTGGATTCAAATCCGCGGCCATCGATGGTCAAGGCAAAGGTGCCCTGCACCTCTTCGCAGGCGCGCACACAGCGTGAGCAGACGATGCATTTGCTAGGATCGAAACTGAAGTAGGGGTTGGTTTCGTCTTTGACGGCTTCAAGATGGTTCTCGCCTTCGAACCCGTAGCGCACTTCGCGCAGCCCCACACTACCGGCCATGTCCTGCAGTTCGCAGTCGCCGTTGGCGGGACAGGTCAGGCAGTCCAGCGGGTGGTCCGAGATGTATAGCTCCATCACATTACGCCGCAGCTTGGCCAGACGTTCGTTTTGGGTGGTCACCTTCATACCTTCAGCCACCGGTGTGGTGCAGGCCGCGGGCATGCCTCGTCGTCCCTCTACTTGTACCGCGCACAACCGGCAGGAGCCGAAAGGCTCCAGGCTGTCAGTAGCGCAGAGCTTGGGGATATTAATATCCGCCAGTGCCGCGGCGCGGAGTACCGAGGTGCCCTCTGGCACGCTGATGGTCACACCGTCGATATTGAGGCTCACCAAAGCAGCGTCAGCAGCCGAGGCTGGGAAAGGCGTACCGAGGTCTTTGTTGTACTCGACGTTGCTAGAGTGCTGACGGGGGTCGAAATGGTTGATCATGAGTTATCTCCGTTCGCCGTCCGCTGAAAATCATCAGGAAAATGCGCGAGGGCGCTTTGCACTGGAAAGGGCGTCATACCACCCATGGCACAGAGCGAGCCATCCACCATCGTTTCGCAGAGGTCATGGAGCAGGGCGAGGTTGGCCTCGCGGTTTTGGTTGGCGCGGATACGGTCAATTACTTCCACGCCACGGGTTGAGCCAATACGGCAAGGTGTACACTTACCGCAGGACTCCACCTTGCAGAACTCCATCGAGAAGCGCGCCTGTTCAGCCATGTCGACGCTTTCGTCAAACATCACTACGCCACCGTGGCCCAGTACGGCGCTGTCAGCAGCAAAGGCTTCGTAGTCCAGCGGCAAGTCCCACTGAGATTCCGGCAGGTAAGCGCCTAGCGGGCCGCCCACCTGCACGGCGCGTAGTGGTTTGCCGCTTAGCGTGCCGCCGCCGAATGTCTCCATCAGGGTGCGCAGGGTGGTACCGAACGCCAGCTCTACCAGCCCGCCGTGCTTCACGTTGCCCGCCAGTTGCAGTGCCAGCGTGCCTCGCGAGCGCCCCATGCCGTGGGTGGCGTAGGCCTCGGCGCCTTCGGCAAGAATGAAGGGTACGGCAGCCAGCGAGAGCACGTTGTTGACCACGGTGGGACGGCCAAATAGTCCTTCAATGGCGGGCAGTGGTGGCTTGAAGCGCACCAGGCCGCGCTTACCTTCTAGGCTTTCGAGCAGGGAGGTCTCTTCACCGCAGATATACGCGCCAGCGCCCAGACGCACTTCCAAGTGAAAGTCGCGACCGCTGCCCCGCAGGTTATCACCCAGATAGCCAGCTTGTTCGGCGCGGGCAATCGCCTCGTCAAGCACCTCCTTAGCAAGCGGATATTCAGAACGCAGGTAGATATAGCCCTGAGTCGCTTGCACCGCGAGCCCGGCAATCGCCATGCCCTCGATCAGCATGTAAGGGTCGCATTCCATTACCAGCCGGTCGGCGAAGGTACCGGAATCGCCCTCGTCGGCATTGCAGACGATATATTTCTGATCGGCAGGGGTGTCGAGCACGGTCTGCCACTTGATACCGGTGGGGAAGGCGGCCCCGCCGCGCCCGCGCAGGCCGGAGGCTTTGACTTCCTCGACAATATCCTGCGGTTCGCGCTGCAGCGCTGCCTCCAGGCCGCAAAAACCGCTGTGGGCGCGATAATCCTCAATCGACAGCGGGTCAGTAATACCGATACGCGCGAAGGTCAGGCGCTGCTGACGGGCGAGGTAGTCAATCTCCTCTGTGGGCCCCAGCGCCAGGGGATGGCTGACGTTACCCTCTAACAGGCCGCTGTCGAGCAGCGCCGCGACGTCGTTGACGGTGACGGGACCATAGGCGAACCGCCCAATAGGCGTCTCAACTTCCACCAGCGGCTCAAGCCAAGCAAGCCCGCGGGAGCCATTACGCACCAGGGAAATCGATTGGCCTCGGGCGGCTAGCTCTTTTTCCAATCGGTTGGCGACGGCATCAGCGCCCAGGGACAGTGCGGTGGTATCGCGAGGAACGAATATGCGGATGCTCATGCCATTATCTCCAGCGGCCGGGTTTGCAGCTCATCCAACAGTGCATCAAAGGCCTCAGGGGTTACCCGCCCGCGCACGCTGTCGTCTACACGGATGGACGGGCCGCAGGCGCAGTTGCCCAGGCAGTACACCGCTTCAAGGGTGATCTCACGGTCGCCGGTCGTCTGATGGTAATCGACCCCTAGGCGCGTCTTAGCATGGGCTTCGAGCTGGCGTGCGCCCACCGCCTGGCAGGCCTCGGCGCGGCAGATCTGAACCACGTGGCGGCCTGGCGGCGCGGTGCGAAAGTGGTGATAGAAGCTGATGACACCGTGTACTTCGGCGCGGGTTTGATTTAGCGCTTCAGCGATGATGGGGACTGCTGCCTCGGGGATAAACCCGAAACGATTTTGGAGGGCATGGAGGATCGGCAGTAGGGCGCCGGGCTTGTGCTTCAGGGCGTCGACTTCGGCCTGAATAGCCTGTGGTGCCCACTCCTGAGAATGGTTCATGGTGCCTGCCTCGCGACTGCTTATTATGTTTTAAATATGCACTACTTTTCATATTTAAAAAGGCGTGCATCACGGTTAAGACAAAGCTAGCATCAAGTTATCGACTTAAAAATATGAAATAGTGTGCCTATGAAAAGAATCAAGGTAACGCCCACCTGGTGCTTTAGCGATGACGATGGGCATCGGCTCGATACCAACCTTTTGCGCCTGCTGGGGGCAGTGCATCGTCATGGCAAGTTGACTCTTGCCGCCGAGGAAGCAGGGATTTCCTATCGTCACGCGTGGAATTTACTGCGCCAGGGCGGGGAGTTTTTTGGTGTCTCGCTTGTTGAACTTGAGCGTGGGCGCGGGGCGCGGTTATCGCCGCTGGGGGAAAAGTTGCTATGGGCCGAACAGCGAGCCACTGCTCGGTTAAGCCCACAGCTTGATAGCCTGGGATCTGAGCTTAATCTTGCTATCCAACAGCACCAGGAAGGTATTCAACCCGTTCTGCGCCTGCATGCCAGCCATGGTTTTGCGATAGAGCTATTGCCACAACATCTGGGTGAGCTCCAGCTAGACCTGCAGTACTGCAGCCCTTTGGAAGCGCTAGCCGCGCTTAACCGCAATAGCTGTGATCTGGCGGGCTGCCACCTACCCCGGGGTAACGTGGGTGAGAAGGCGCGACGCAAATACCGTCGTCTGCTCAAGCCCCGCAATCATCGACTAATGGGATTTATCGCACGTCAACAGGGGTTAATGGTGGCGCCGGGTAACCCACTGGAAATTGATGGCGTTGCCGCTCTGGCCAACAGGCCGGTACGGTTTATAAACCGTCAGGCATCGTCGGGTACCCGGGAGCTGTTAGACAACCTGCTGGCCGAAGCCGGCATTTCAGCAACCAACGTGGATGGTTACGAAATTGAGGAGTATACCCACTCAGCGGTGGCGGCCTATGTCGCTGCGGGAATGGCGGATACCGGCTTTGGTGTAGCGGCTGCCGCGCAACGGTTTGGGCTTGATTTTGTGCCGTTAGCCACTGAGGACTACGTATTGGCCTGTCACTATCACTCCTTAAAGGAGCCGAAGTTCGATGACTTCTTGCAGGCGTTACGTAGCGATTCCTTTCAAGAAGCGGTGCATCGTTTGCCGGGCTATAGTCCCCATCAATGCGGTAGTGTTATTGAAATTCCTGATTTCTTATGACGTTGGGGAAGGCGGTTCGACGTTTATCACCCAGTGTTTAGAGGCGGGGGCTGGCAGCGGCTGATGATGGCAATCGTGCCCACCATAAAAAACTGCGCTGCCCCAATAGGGGGCAGCGCAGTCAAAAATAGGTGGCTAGCGGCTTGCTAAAACGGGCCATCCTTGGCCACCACACCCCTACAGTGGACGGGTAGGCCGAAGATAACCTTAACGTAGGTTATGAAAGCGCAATTTTGCGCGTTAATTTGCTGTTCATAAACAAAAAGTACGCGAAGTGGTTAAAGTTGACACAGGTTAGGTCGATAAAAAACACATAAAACTATTAAAAATTCTTCCGTTGACCTACTGAGAAACACTTTATGGCTACTCCTCCTCCTGCTTCGACCTTGCCAAAACGGAACCTTAGCTTACAGGCTAAGGTGCTGATGCTTGTCCTACTGCCGCTTTTCATAGTGACCGCAGGGTTAGTCGCGTTTGACGCCTACGGACGCATTCAAAACACCCATGAGACGCTGGCGAATCAGCGTGAGGTGCTGATTGAAGAGCGCCGCAATGCAGTGCGCGATATTGTGCAAATGGCGACGTCCGCTATTTCCCCTATTTATGAGCAAGCAGGTGCCAATGATGAGGAAGCCAAACAGCAGGTAGCCGAGATCGTGCGCGCCATGCGCTTTGAAGGTAATAACTACGTTTTTATCTACGACTTCGATGGTAACAATATCGTGACGGCCCCTGCGCCAGAGCGTGAAGGTACCAACATGATGGACGTAAGAACCCCAGACGGAAATTACCTTATTCGCGATATTCTGCAGGTTGCCAAGAACGGTGGCGGTTTCCATAGTTACTTATGGGAGTACCCAAGCACCCGCGAGATTGAGCCGAAGCACTCGTATGTAGAGAGTCTAGAAAAGTGGGGCTGGATGATCGGTGCCGGGGTTTACGTCACCGATGTTGATGCGGTTGTTGCAGAACTTGAGGCGACCGCTAACGCGGATCTACGCCAGTCTATCCTGTTCGCTATTTTGTTGGGTGCCGCCTTGTTTCTAGCAGTGGCGCTGCTCGCATTTGGCTTTGTGCGTCGCACCGTCGGGCCGATTAAACGCACCGCCAGCGCTATGCACGATATCGCTCAAGGCCGTGGCGACCTTACTCGCCGCCTAGCGGTAGAAAGCAATGACGAGGTGGGTAACCTAGCGGTTCAGTTCAATGCCTTTGTCGAGCGCATGCAGGAAACCCTGCGTGATGTGCGCCGTAGCACCATGAGTGTTTATCATTCGGCGGGAGAAATCTCCCATAGTTCCGAGGAACTGGCCACCCGTACCGAGCAGGCTGCTGCCAACCTGCAGGAAACGTCGGCTTCCATGGAAGAAATTACCTCGACTGTGAATCACAGTGCAGATAATGCCCAGCAGGCCAATCAGCTGGTGCAGTCCACTGCTGAAGTAGCCCAACATGGTGAAGAAGCCATGGGACAGGTCGAGCGGACGATGCACGATATCAACGACTCGGCGACGCGTATCAGCGAAATCATCACCATGATTGACGCCATCGCTTTCCAAACCAACATTCTGGCGCTTAACGCCTCGGTGGAAGCCGCACGGGCGGGTGAGCATGGCCGTGGCTTTGCGGTCGTCGCGCAAGAAGTACGCACACTGGCTAGCCGCTCTAGCAATGCGTCAAAAGAGATTCGTACGCTGATTGATAGCTCTGTTAAGCACACCCACACCGGTGCCGAGCTAGTGCGTAAGGCGGGTGCGACGATGCATGACATTGTGGAAAGTGTCTCCAAGGTAACTGATGTGATCGGCGAGATTACGGCGGGTGCCAAGGAGCAAAGTAGCGGTATTGGCCAGATCAACACCGCCGTCGCGGAAATGGATACCATGACCCAGCAAAACGCTGCCATGGTGCAGGAATCCACTACAGCTGCTAGCAACATGCGCCGTCATGCCGAGCACCTTAATGAGCTGATCAACACCTTTGTGCTTGGCGACGATGAGCCACAAGCTTCATCGACACGGCCAGCGTTAAACCAACCGCGTCAGTCTCTGCCTTCTAGCACACCAAGTGCGCAACAGGCGCTCAAGCGCCCCGTGCTCTCTTCTAAGCCTGCTCCGGTTAACGCTGGCGAAGACGACTGGGAAGAGTTTTAAGCCTAACGCTATGCTCCTGCTGGCTGAAAATACGCCTTGTTAAACAGCCAGCAGTAGCAAACACGCCCAGTAGACGAAACGTCGTCGCAAAAAACGTAGTAGAAAGAACGTAGTAGAAAGAACGTAGTAGAAAGAACGTAGTAGAAAGAACGTAGTAGAAAGAACGTAGTAGAAAGAACGTAGTAGAAAGAACGTAGTAGAAAGAACGTAGTAGAAAGAACGTAGTAGAAAGAACGAAAGGGGCTGCCACATGGCAAGCCCCTTTTTCATTTCAGCCCAGCGTTAACTTCCCGACCAGCCCAGCAGGATCGGTACATAAACCACCAATAGCAGCACCCCAATCAAGCCTAAAAGATACGGGATAATTGCCCGAGTGATGCGCTCCAGCGGTAGCTGAGTGACTGACGAAGCCACATAGAGGTTGATCGCAACCGGCGGGGTAATCATGCCAATCGATAGCCCCACCACAATAATCAAACCAAAGTGGATCGGGTCGATGCCCAATTGCAGTACCAGCGGCAGCAACACCGGGGTAAGAATAATCAAAGCGCTAGCGGTCTCGATAAACACCCCCGTGAGCAGAATCACGGCCACGACCAGCAGCATAATCACGTAGGGGTTGGTGGAAAGCGACAGCACTGCCTGGGCGATGGCGCCGGGTACCTGCCAGCTTGAAAGTGTCCAGCTGAGTACTGCCGACATGGCAATCACCAGCATAATCACCGCGGTGGTCATCGCCGAGCGAATCAGCAGCTTATACACCTGGGGCAGGGTTAAATCCCGATACACAAACAGCGACACCAGCAGCGCATAGTTGACTGCGACCACGGCCGCTTCTGAAGGCGTGAAAATGCCCGAGAAGATACCGCCCAGAATAATCACCGGCGTCATCAGCCCCCAGCTAGCCGCTTTCAGCGTGCGCCAAATGGTCGGCAGCGACAGCGGTGTGCCTTTGGGGTACTGGCGCTTATAGGCCTGAGTGATCGCAATGGCCATCAGCCCCAGCCCCATTGCCAGCCCCGGCAAAAAGCCGTTCAAAAACAGCTTTGATACCGACTGCTGAGCAATCACCGCGTAGATAATCATCGGCACCGAAGGGGGAATCACAACGCCAATCGTACCGCTGGCAGCAATTAAGCTCGCCGCTGAGGCAGGATCGTAGCCTTTACGCTTAAGCTCTGGCACTAGGCTTGAACCCACTGCGGCGGTGGTGGCCGCACCAGAGCCGGAGATAGCTGCGAAGAACATGCCTGCCATTACCGATACCACCGAAAGCCCGCCGCGCATAAAGCCGACTAACGAATCGGCAAAGCTCACCAGCCGCTCGCTAACCTTACCCTGGGCCATTAAGTCACCGGCCAGAATAAACATCGGGATAGCGACCAGAGCAAACGAGTTAATGCCCTGGAACATCTGCTGGGTGACCACCATGAGTGGCACGCCCGACTGGTACAGCGCATAAAGCGTGCTTGCGCCAATCGCAAAGGCAATCGGCACTCCCAGTAGCATAAACAGGAAGAACAGCCCGAACAGCACCAGAGTCATAGTGGCTCCTCCGGCGCGGCGACCGTCGGCTCACCGTTCACCAGTACGTCGATCATATCCACCAGGGCGTACCACGCCATGATGGCGGCAGAAAGTGGAATGACTGCATAGATGTAGGTCATCGAAAGCCGCAGTGAGGCGGATTTCTGAAAGCTTTGCACCTGCATATAGCGGTAGCCAATCACGATTAGCGCGATCATAAACGCCAGCACCACCGCCAGTGCAGCCAAGCGCGCCAGCTTGCGCAAGGGCAGGGGAAGCGCATCCACGGCAAAGGTCACGGCGATATGCCGCCCGCGCTGGAAGGCTAAGCTGCTGGCTAAAAACGTAATCCACACCAGTAGAAAGCGCGCGACTTCTTCCGTCCAGCCAACGGCGCTGAACAGCACCCGCGACACAATCTGCAGAGTGATCACACCAATTAATGCTGCCATGCCTGCAAAGACCACGGGCTGGATGATGGCATCCAGCCCGCGTTCGCTACGTTTCAATAGTGTTAAAAGTGGCTGTGCAAACGCCATCACTGATTTAGCGCCTCCTGAATGCGCGGTAGGTAATCACCAAACTGCTCGCCATACTTCTCATACACTGGCGCCACGGCGGTCTGGAAGGCTTCAATATCTGGAGTTTCGTTGATCTCCATGCCCGCCTCGCGAAGCTCAGCCAGTTGTTCAGCTTCCATGATAGCATTCTGCTCTCTTGCGTATGCAGATGCTTGCTTGGCGACATCCAGAACAATGGGCTGAAGCTCTACCTGGAGGCCGTTCCAGGCGGGAAGGCTCATAATAAACGTTGCTGGCGCATAAATATGCCGAGTCATCGTTAGGTAGTCCTGGGTTTCCGCAAGGTTGAAGGCATGAATAGCGTTAACGGGGTTCTCTTGGCCATCAATAGTGCCTTGCTGCAAGGCGGTTAATGCCTCTGTCCAGGCCATGGGTACAGCGTTGGCACCGAGCCCGCGGAATGTATCAACATAAACCTCATTTTCGATGACCCGCAGCCTTAGGCCTTGAAGGTCTTCAGGGGCATTGATTGCATGCTGGCTATTAGTGATATTCCGAAAGCCACGTTCAGCGTATGCCAATCCTTTCAGGTTCACATCCTGTAATTTGCCTAGGATTTCCTGGCCGATTTCACCATCCAGCACAGTATAGGCCGCTTCGGAGCTAGGAAAGAGAAACGGGAGCTCGAAAACGGAGAACTCATCAACGAAGTTAGCCACCGGCCCGTTGGTGATAATGCCCATATCCACAGTGCCGATTTGCATACCTTCTAATAAAGTGCGCTCATCGCCCAGCGAGGCATTCGGATAAATATCCACGCTAACCGCGCCATCGGTACGTTCGCTAATCAGCTGTTGGAAGCGCTCAGCAGCAATATGGTAAGTATCTTCCGTATTCACTACATGGGCTAGGCGCAGCGTAGTAGGGGCTATCTCTTCCGCTTGTCCAGCGAGGGGCAAGCTGAGTAGACCTACACCAATAAGGGGAAGAGTTAGCTGTTTAAGTTGGCGTGCCGATTTAGTCACAGCGTTCAGCGTAAAGCAGGCAAGGTTACTCACATTATCTCCTAAGAATTAGTGGTTTTAATTATATTGAGGCGTGGTTTTATTATCTTCTTAATGCTCATCTATATCACATTGATTATAGGGGGCAAATTACTTATTTTTATTCCACTATTCGTTCTGCTAATCCGAAAAAACTTTATATAACTTGTACTTGAGTGATTTTTAGGTTGGCGATAACCTGCAAGAGGTTACTTTTAATTGCGCACTTTTGAATGAAGCACTACAGGGTTTTAAACGCCAAGTGCTTAAACCAATGGTGTGGTCAGCTAAATCAGGAATAAGAAATGGATAAGTTGCTGAACGACCTTGTTGCAATCGTCGGTCCTTCGGGGGTACTGCTTGGTGATGATGTCTCGCAGCGCAGCGTAGATTGGTTTACAGGGGCGCCTTGTCGCGCTAAGGCGATTGTTAGGCCGCGCAGCACAGAACAGCTGAGCCGTGTTATGGCTTTGTGTTATCAGGCTGACCAGCCTGTGGTGACACACGGGGGCATGACCGGCATTGTGCATGGCGGGGTGGCAAGCCCGGGCGAAATCGTCGTGTCACTGGAGTTGATGAATCAAATAGAGGAGATCGACCCGGTTGGTTCCACAGTTCTAGCTCAGGCTGGGGTGACCCTGCAGCGCGTACAGGAAGCAGCGCAAGAGATCGATATGCAGTTCCCACTTGACTTGGGGGCAAGAGGCTCTTGCACCATTGGTGGCAACATCGCCACCAATGCGGGTGGTATACGGGTAATACGCTACGGCATGATGCGCCAGCAGGTACTGGGACTAGAGGCTGTACTTAGCGACGGCACCGTAGTGAGCTCATTGAATAAAATGCTGAAAAACAATGCAGGATACGATCTGAAGCAGCTGTTTATTGGCAGTGAAGGTACGTTGGGAATCGTGACCCGTGCAGTACTACGGTTACAACCCGACATGCCCAGCGAGCAAACGGCATTAGTGGCGGTGCCCTCTTTCGATGCGTTGACTCAACTGCTGAATCTTGTCTCTCGTGAGCTAGCCAATAGCCTCAGTGCCTTTGAAGCGCTGTGGAATAATCACTATAAACTGATGACCACCGAAAGCGGTAAGAATGCGCCTGTACTAGCGGATAACTCACCTTTCTACGCCATTATTGAAACGTTGGGGCTGGATGAGGCCGAGGACGCCGAGCGTTTTTCCCAAGTGCTGCAAAAGGCACTAGAGGTCGATTTGATCACCGATGCGGCCTTGGCGAGCTCCCAAGCCCAGCGTCAGGCGATCTGGGCCATAAGAGAAGATATCGAAGTGCTGGTGAACGAGCTGAAACCGATGTTCTCCTACGATGTCAGCCTGCCGATTCCCAGTATGCAAGCGTATGTCGATATTTTAGAAGAGAACCTTGAAGCCCAGTGGCCTCAATCAGGCAAAATGGTGGTATTTGGTCACCTTGGTGATGGCAACTTACACATTATGATCACGGTACGTGACGATAGCCCGGACAGCCGACGCCAGGTTGAACAGCTTGTCTATTCGTCTCTGAAAGCGTTTGGCGGTTCCATTTCTGCAGAACACGGCATTGGTCTTGAGAAAAAGGACTATCTGTCAGTTTCTCGTACCAGTGAGGAGATTGCCTTAATGAAACGCCTGAAAACCGCGCTGGATCCCAAAGGTCTATTGAACCCCGGCAAAGTGATAGCGCTGGACTAGCGTTTGCCTGAATGGTCAGTAAGTATCGCCAGCCTTAGGGAGCGGGTGTTATCAGCTCCCTAATTAGCGATCTTAACCAGTGTATGCCTGAGTCGTGATCCTTCCTTTCATCCCAGCATAGGCATACTTTAAAGGGCGCTACATCTAGGGGCAGGGCGTAGAACTTCAGGCTATTGTTGCGACAAATCACCTTGGCGGCACTCTCAGTCACCACACAGAGTAAATTCGTCGAGACCAGTATCTCTTGGAGAGGAGTGATATAGGGTGTTTTGGCGACGATTTTGCGTTCTAACCCCAGTATTCTCAGCTTCTCATTGATTAACAATGGGCTGTCTTCGCGGTGAGATAATGCGATTTGTGGGGCGTTTAAAAAAGCGTCAAGCGTGATCGTGTTGTTGTCTCCGTATAGGGAAGCATCACCAACACAGCCAATCACATCATCAAACAGGTATTCGTGATAAGAGGTGAGTGGCAAGCTTTCCAACTGCACCATGGCGAGGTCGATATCGTGGGCTTGTATGGCGTGCTGAGCATCTTCGGCACTGGCTATGCGGGTAGACAACATATTGAAGCATAAGTCGGGCGCATGGGTTAAACAGTGCTGAATAAGCTTAGGTTGTAACTGCTGGCTTACATAGTCCACCAGGCTGACACGAAACTCGCGTTTCGATGTGGCCGGTGAGAACTCGCTGTTGCTATACACCGCCTGATCGAAGTAAAACACCCCTTTGGCCACAGCGGCATCCATCTGCCGGGCAAGCGGAGTTGGCTGCATGCCATCCAGCGTTTTAATAAATAGCGGGTCATCCATCAGCAGGCGTAACTTCTTTAGCGAATGGCTGACGGCTGGCTGGCTTAGGCAGAGCGCTTCTGCGGTAAGGGTTAAGCTCCTTTTCCAATAAAGCGTATGAAAAACCAATAATAAATTGAGATTTATCTTATGTAGTCTCGTTGCCAACTTTATATTGGTTAGTTCAGTCATCAGGCGTCTCTAATTGGCAAAGGCTGTTCACGCAGTACGTTGACACTGCGCAAACAGCTATCGGTCACTTCAATAAAACCAACCTCACGCTACGGGAAGTCGGGCAGGTAGCAAAGACCGTTTACTTAAGTGCCTCCTGAATGCGCGGCAGGTAGTCACCAAACTGCTCGCCGTACTTCTCATATACAGGCGCCACGGCAGCTTGGAAGGCTTCCATATCCGGCGTTTCGTTGATTTCCATACCGGCTTCGCGCAGCGCCGCCAGTTGCTCGGCTTCCATATCTGCATTCACTTGGCGCTCGTGTTCGGCGGCTTCTTGGGCGGTTTCTTTCAGTACGGCTTGTGCCTGTTCAGGCAGTTGGTTCCAAACGGGCATGCCCATTACAAAAATGGCCGGGGCATACGTATGGCGGGAAAGGGTCATGTAGTTCTGGGTTTCATCCAGCTTGAACGAATGGATAACGTTCACCGGGTTTTCCTGGCCGTCGATAGTGCCCTGCTGCATGGCGGTCAGCGCTTCTGTCCATGCCATGGGAATAGCGTTGGCACCCAGCTCGCGGAAGGTGTCGGTGTACACCGGGTTTTCCATCACACGAATGCGTAGCCCATCCAAATCTTCCGGTGAATTCACCGCGCGTTCGCTGTTGGTCAGGTTGCGGAAGCCGCGCTCTGCGTAGGCCAAGCCTTTCAGGTTTACATCAGACAGCTTATCTAGCAGCTCCTGGCCGATCGGGCCATCTAGCACGCCATAAGCGGCTTCTGGTGAAGGAAATAGGAACGGCAGTTCAAACACCGCCATCTCTTCCACAAAGTTGGCCACCGGACCGTTGGTAATCAGCCCCATATCCACGGTGCCGATCTGCATGCCTTCCAGTAGCGTGCGCTCGTCGCCTAGGGAAGCATTAGGGTAGATCTCGATGTTGACCTTGCCATCGGTGCGTTCTTCCACCAGTTCTTCAAACTTGGTCGCGGCGATATGGAAACCATCTTGCTCGTTGACCACGTGGGCCAAACGCAGGGTAACGGGGTCCATATCAGCAAAATCAGCGGCATTCGCGGTGCTTACTAGCGTCAGTGAAATGCCCAGTGCCAGCGTGTTACGTGCAAAAGTTTTCATTATAGTGTGTTCCCAGTTTCACTAAAGATAGGAAGTGCTCCCAAAGCATGCACCACACTGCGGAAAACGGTCAATCAAAGCGCCTGTAAAACCGCTGACTAGCTGGACACAGCGCGCCCACACGGGTACGATACGCACCCAAAGCGCCCGTAGCTCAGTTGGATAGAGTGTCGGCCTCCGAAGCCGAAGGTCGTAGGTTCAATTCCTACCGGGCGCGCCAAATTAATGAAAAAGCCCACGAGAAATCGTGGGCTTTTTTGTTGGCACCCTGTTTTCCCACCTTTGGTTCCTTTATGCACTTCGTAGCGTTCGCCATCGTGTTGAGACCCATAGCCTCTGTGTGCTTGGAGTGTAGCGAATTCAAGCCCGACGCTTGCTGCTTGCGTAGAGGTTTGTGAAGCGTCCATTGCTATTGGTCAGAGCCATTCATACAAAGCCTAAGCCACTGGGAGTGATTCATCGCTCCCCCAGTCTGCCCAAGAACCGTCGTACAACGATAGCTGATGGTATCCCGCTAGTTCGGCAGCCAGCAGAAGGATACAGGCGGTGATGCCCGAGCCACAGGAAAACACCAGTTGGGGTTCATTGTTAGATTGGAGAGACGGAGCAAGCGTTATGAAGATTGCCTTCAGCTCGCTAACAGGTTTAAAACAATTTCCCTCTAGCACCTCTGTAAACGGCAGATTATGAGAATTGGGGATATGGCCACTGCGCACCCCAGGGCGGGGTTCAGGCACCTGTGCCAGGAAACGTGAACGTGATCGGGCATCAACAACGGTTACTCGGCTATCGTCCAGATGGTGCAAAACGTACGCTGAGTTTCGCACTCGACTGTGATCAAGGTTGGCGACGAAGTTGCCTGGCTTGGTTGTCGTTTCCGTGATGGTAGAAACAACGTCCCGCTGTTCGGCTAGCCACTGTGGCAATCCTCCATCCAGAACAAAAACGTGTTTAACGCCCATTGACCGGAAAATCCACCAGGCCCGAGGCGCCGAATAGATGCCTTGATTATCGTATAATACGACTAGGCTTTCGGTCGTAATGCCTAGCCGTTGAGCTTCCCTAGTGACTTGTTCCTCTGTTGGAAAGGCGTGGGTCATAGAAGAGCCGGTGTCACAAAGCACGCCTTCAAGATCGATCTGGCGGCTACCCGGTATCCACACCGGGCGATCATAGACGATAGGCTCTTTACCAATCACCGTCGCCATGCTCGCATCGATCAGCACTAACCGTTCATTATCTAGGTTGTCTTGCAGCCATTGGGTCGTCACGAGGGGGGATGACATGATGTTCTCCGATCAGGTGCTGGCAGTTTGTGTTATTCGGGCGCTAAGCAGAAATGTGTTATAGCATCTCTACCGCAAACGCTGCTATCTGCCGTCGAGCGCTTGAAAACTCCACGCCTACTAAGTGAATTGGCTTGCCGGTCGCGCGGTGTTTATCGGCATAGTCGGATAAGAGCGTGATATCGCGCAGGTTGTTCAGCCCATCAGAAGCTGACTGGCTAGGCCACCCCCTACCAGAAGTAAGCCAAACAGGATGAACCCCAGTATAAAAGGGCGGATACCCAACTCCTTGAGCTTTTCGATTCGGGTTTCAAACCCCAGTGCGGCCATGGCCATGGTCAACGCAATCTGACCCGCCAGAACGAGTATCTGATGGAGGCCGCTAGGCAAGTGGATAATACTGTTGAACACAATCATGGCGATGAAGCCGAAGGCAAACCAGGGGATCACCGGCTTGCCCGCTGCTGACCCTGATTCACTGGCCTGCTGACGAAGCCACCATTGCCCGACGATCAATAGGAAGGGCAGCAGCAGTATCACGCGAACCATTTTGACAATGACCGCACTGGCCAATGCCTCGGGGCCCACCGCATCAGCAGCGGCCACGACCTGGGCGACTTCGTGGACAGTCGCACCGATATAGACACCAAAGAGACCTTCGTTCATTCCTGCAAGCGGGTATAAAAGAGGGTAGACAAGCATTCCCATTGTGCCGAACAGCACGACAGTGGCGACTGCTATGGAGGAGGCCGCGGGCCGTGAACGAATGACCGTTTCGGTGGCGAGCACCGCCGCGGCACCGCAGATGGCACTGCCTGCACTTGTTAATAGTGTTGTTTCACGATCCATACCCAGTATGCGGGTGCCGATTTGATAGCCGATGATGAGAACACTGCAGATCACCACCAGATCCAACAGCAACACCTTAAAGCCAAGGGCGAAGACTTGTTGCAGGGTTAATGACAGGCCAAACAGTACAATGCCACCCCGCAGCAGCCAGCGAGTGGCGAATGTTAGCCCAGGTTGAGTACTTGGAAGGCGGTGTGCAAGAGGTAGGTTACCCACAACCAAGCCTAACAGTAAGGCGAATACCAATGGACTAATACCTTTGGAAGCGAGTCCGGGGAGGTTAGCCAAGCCAAAACCTGCCAATGTTAATGTGCTACACAGAATCAGACCTTGCCACATGATGCTTTCTCTTGTTGGTGCATACGTGGCTAGCATAGGGACAAAAATACTTTATGGTTATCAGCATATAACCATATGGCTGTTCGGTAAAAACGATATATGACCCCTCATGTGACTTTTCGCCAGTTACAGGTTTTTGTCGCTGTTGCTCGTGACGGCACTGTTATTGCTGCTGCTGATCACTTGAAGCTGTCTCAATCGACTATTAGCCAATCGCTCTCAGATCTTGAGCGTCATCTGGGTGTCGAGCTCTTCGAGCGGCTTGGCCGACGCTTACAGCTCAATAGTATGGGAAGCTACCTGTTACCCCGTGCTGAGCGCCTTCTGGAAGGTATGGCCGATTTTGTTGCTGTCGCTGAGGATCCTGAAAGCCAATTGCAGGGCACGCTTAATATATCGGCCAGCGCTACCACAGGTACCTATCTGCTCCCCCCTCTGGCTGGATACTTCAGCAATCAGAACCCGAGGGTGGATCTTCGGCTACGATTGCGTAACACGGGAGAGGTGATTACAGATCTGCTGCGTTTTGATGCTGATTTGGGGCTGATCGAAGGGCAGTGCCACGAATCGCGCCTGAAGAGTGAAACATGGTGCGAAGACCAGCTTGTGATTGTCTGTTTCCCACAGCATCCCCTTGCCAGGAAGGAGTGGCTTGATGACGCTGATATCAGAGCTGCCGCCTGGATACTGCGCGAACCTGGATCAGGCACGCGCGAAGTATTTGAAGCCGCTGTGTTACATCATGTCGAACGATTGCAGGTGCGTATGGAGCTCAGCCAGCATGAAGCCATCAAGCAAGCAGTGAAAGCTGGCCTCGGTTTGGGCTGCCTCTCTCATCGCAGTGTGGAAGGGGAGCTTGAAAGAGGAGAATTGGTTTCGCTGAACAGTGGGTTAAAGCTAACCAGGATTTTTTCATTGGTGTGGCATCCAGAGCGTTATCGGAGCCCGTTGTGGCAAGCGTTTAAGGTTTTTTTGATCGATAATCATGGCAATCCTCCGAAGCCAGGCAGGCCACAATAACTGGGTTCGAAATGTACAGCTAATATGTGTTGTGCACAGAGCCTATCGGTGACACTGCTTTTCACGCTCAGGCTGCCAGTAAATGGCATCAATTCGGTCACATCAGAAGCTCATCAGAAAGTACGCTTCTTAAAAGTCACGCTTGAAGAGGCGTTAGCAGCGCGAGCCCACTATAAAAAAGCTTTGGATCAATTGAGGCAGATGCCTTAACGACGGCGATTTGTTCCCAGAGAAGCCTGTGGTGCACGTCAGGTTAATTGACAGTACACCGCAGGCCAAACACTTATCGGTTGTAGAAGCTATTGTTTAGGTGCATCAGCGCTTTCTCACGGGACAATAAAAACTAACCCCATAATAGCGGTTCACTACTCAATAAAATTTCTCTTTAAATTAGAAGGCACCGAACATAATGTCATCAATATTGGCGAGAACGCTTTTTCTTTTGTTGAAGTTGAGCTGAAGTAACTCAAGTAGCCTAAAGGCTTGAGACGCTTTCCTGAGCTTTTAGGCTTATCAAACATGCTTTTCCCTTCTTGAAAGGAAAGCCGTGTCCTTCGGGGTTAATGCATTGCGAACTTGTTGCCCCAGACCCGCACTGACTGAGACGCCGTAGGTCCGCTGCGTTCGACGATACTACAGTAAATCTCCCCGCCTTCAATCGAGCTATTACAGTCGACGTTCCCTGTGCCCGCTTAGCACTGGAACGTTAACTAGAAGGTGTGGGAAAAGTTACTGCACACTGACCTTTTAGGTTTGATGGATGGTTTCGGCAATGCCTCGTTTCAACTGCTCAATGGTGAAGAATCGGTTCAGTTCGAAGTATTCGGTCTTCAGGGTGCCGAAAAAAACTCTACATAGCGGCATTGTCCAAACAATTCCCTTTCCTTGATATGCTGCGGAGTATCCTTTGCTCCACCACCGGGCAGCAATAGGTGGGGTGACGTAATGCGACGAAAGGAGATGAGCAGTGGGACAACCAAAAGTAACGGTTCTTCACGGACCTAACTTAAATCTTTTAGGTGTTCGCCAACCAGACGTTTACGGTTATGAGACGCTGGACGATGTTAATAATGCTTTGGCTGAAACAGCTGAGAGACAGGGCTGGGATATCAGCTGTTTTCAAAGCAATCACGAGGGCGAATTAATTGACGCCATCCATGCGGCGCGTCTCGATGGCACGCTAGCTATCATCATAAACCCAGCCGCCTATACCCATACGTCTGTCGCTATCCTGGATGCGCTCAATGCCTTTGAAGGTAGGGTCATTGAGGTGCATATCTCAAATGTTCATAAACGCGAAAGCTTTCGTCATCACTCCTATGTCTCGCAGCGGGCAGATGGGGTCATTGCGGGGCTTGGGACGGAGGGTTACCAGGCCGCTTTAAACGCCATCATAAAATCCTGCGTTTAAACGGTACGCGAAGCAGTACGAGGGCAAAAAGCAGTAGAAAGACCATAAAGATACCTCCTTCATGAAGAGCTGCGTAACGCCTGTGACCCGACGCTATACCTTGGTAGTAGCTTACGCCAAGTAGCGCGTGCGGCTGCTTGTCTGAAGAATGAATAATTATCTGAAATGACAGGGTTTTTACCTATGTTGACGAAAGGGGAGGCTTAGCCTCCCCTTTTGTATGCGTGCTTGGTGGGGTTTGACGAGTGAATATGACGGGAGTAAATTGTTCGCACTACAAATCAAAGTTCGTTATTCGAACTTGTCGAGAGTCACTGCCAGGAGGAGACCTATGGCTGAGTTCTTGAGCTTGCATGACGCGGTAGCGCGCTACGTCGAAGATGGCGCCACCGTTGCCATGGAGGGCTTTACCCACCTGATTCCGTTTGCCGCGGGCCACGAAGTGATCCGTCAGAAAAAGCGCGACCTGACGCTGATCCGCATGACCCCCGATATCATCTACGACCAGTTGATTGGCGCGGGCTGTGCTAAAAAGGTGATCTTCTCCTGGGGCGGTAACCCCGGCGTGGGCTCGCTGCATCGACTGCGCGATGCGGTTGAGAAAGGCTGGCCGCGCAAAATTGAGATTCTTGAGCACAGTCATGCCGCGATGGCCTGCGCCTTTGAGGCCGGGGCTGCTGGCCTGCCGATGGCTGTGCTGCGTGGCTATGTCGGTAGCGAGCTGCCGAGCGTGAATGACCAAATCAAATTTATTGAGTGCCCATTTACCGGTGAACGCCTAGCAGCGGTTCCTGCTGTGCGGCCGGATGTGTCGATCATTCACGCTCAACGGGCAGATCGACAAGGTAATGTGCTGGTGGAAGGTATTGTTGGCGTACAGAAAGAGGCGGTGTTGGCTGCTAAGCACAGCATTGTCACCGTGGAAGAGATTGTCGATGACCTGAACGCTCATCCCAATGCTTGCGTGATTCCTGGCTGGGCGATTAGTGCTGTTGCCGTGGCAGAAAAGGGCGCACTGCCTTCGTATACCCATGGCTACTACGGTCGCAGCAACCGCTTCTATAAAGAGTGGGATGCCATTGCTCGTGACCGCGATACCTTTACGCAATGGATCGACAAGAATATCTACGGTGCAGAGGAGCAAGCCAAATGAGTCAGGAATACACCTCTTCTGAAATGATGACTGTGACCGCTGCCCGTGCGTTAGAAAATGGCATGACCTGCTTTGTGGGTATTGGTCTACCTTCTGAAGCCGCCAACCTGGCACGCCTAACCCATGCGCCTGAGGTAGTGCTGATTTATGAGTCCGGCACCCTGCAAACCAAGCCTGAGATTCTGCCGCTCTCTATTGGTGACGGTGAGCTGTGCGAATCAGCGTTGACCACGGTGGCCGTGCCAGAAATGTTCCGTTACTGGTTACAGGGTGGCAAAGTCAATGTGGGCTTTTTAGGCACTGCGCAAATCGACCGCTTTGCCAACCTTAACACCACGCTGATCGGTGATTACAAAGCGCCCAAGGTTCGTTTGCCAGGCGGCGGCGGTGCACCGGAAATCGCCACCAATGCAGGTGAAGTGTTTATTACCTTGAAGCACTCAAAGCGCGCGTTTGTGAAAGATGTCGATTTCGTCACCACGCTAGGCTTTGGACGTGACGGCAAGGGGCGCGATAACGTGCCTAATATTGGCAAAGGCCCTACCCGTGTCATTACTGACCTGTGCGTGATGAAGCCCGATCCGGATACCAAAGAGCTGGTAGTGGTATCGCTGCATCCTGGCGTCACCCGTGAACAAGTGACTGATGCGACCGGCTGGGATATACGCTTTGCCGAACAGTTAGAGAGCACGCCGGAACCGAATTCCAACGAGCTTAAAATATTGCGCGAACTGAAAGCACGCACCGAGCGGGCCCACGCGGGCGAATAAGGAGCTTTGTATGAGTGATGTCTATTTATGCCACCCGCGCCGCACTGCCATTGGCCGCTTCGCTGGTACCTTGGCCAGCGTGCGCCCCGATGATTTCGCCGCGACGATCTTTAAAGCCGTACTGGCGGAAGCGCCGGATCTCGACCCTGCTGCCATTGACGAAGTGTTTATGGGCTGCGCCAACCAGGCCGGTGAAGATAACCGCAATGTGGCGCGTATGTCGTCGCTGCTGGCGGGCATCCCGACTTCGGTGCCCGGCACGACCATGAACCGCCTGTGCGGCTCGGGCATGGACGCGGTCGGTACCGCGTTTCGCGCGATTAAAGCGGGCGAAATGGAGCTGGCACTGGCAGGCGGCGTGGAGTCCATGTCGCGAGCGCCCTACGTGATGGGAAAGGCTGAAGGCGCTTTTGCGCGCGGGCAAAAGATCGAAGATACCACCATCGGCTGGCGCTTTATCAACCCGCTGATGAAGAAAGCCTACGGTGTTGATTCGATGCCAGAAACGGCGGAAAACGTCGCCGAGCAGTTCACTATCTCTCGGGAAGATCAGGATGCCTTTGCCCTACGCTCTCAGCAGAAAGCCGCTGCCGCCCAAAAAGCGGGGCGCTTTGCCCAAGAGATCACCGCCATCGAGATTCCCCGCCGCAAGCAGGCGCCGCTAATCTTTGATCAGGATGAGCACCTGCGGGAAACCTCCCTGGAAAAACTGGCAGGGTTGCCTACGCCGTTCCGTGAAGGTGGTAGCGTCACCGCTGGCAACGCCTCGGGAGTTAACGATGGCGCTGCCGCCATGCTGGTAGCCAGCGAGGCCGCGGTTAAGCAACACGGTCTTAAGCCGATGGCGAAAATCATCGGCATGGCCACCGCTGGCGTTGAGCCGCGCATCATGGGCTATGGCCCGGTACCCGCTGTGCAAAAACTGCTCAAACGTACCGGTATCACCATGAACGATATTGATGTGTTTGAGTTCAACGAAGCGTTTGCCGCCCAGGCGCTGGCCTGTATGCGCGACTTGGGCCTTAAAGACGACGACCCTCGCGTCAACCCCAACGGCGGCGCGATTGCCCTGGGTCACCCGCTGGGTATGTCCGGTGCGCGCTTGTTAATGACCGCTGCTCACGAGCTGCAAAACAGCGGCAAGCGCTATGCATTGTGCACCATGTGTGTAGGCGTGGGCCAGGGTATCGCCACGCTGATTGAACGCGTTTAACGGAGGTAGCATGGCCTTTCATACTATCAATGGCCGCAGTGTGGCTTATCGCCTGCTTGGCGCAGAAGTGAACCCGCTGGTCGTACTGGCGCATCCTTTGGGCATGAGCCAGGCAGTATGGGATGACGTGATTCCCGCACTGCTGGCTCGCTATCGGGTGCTGACCTGGGATCTCCCCGGCCACGGTGCCAGCCAAGCGGTCAGCGGTGCACAAATCACCCCTGCTGACCTAGCGGCGGAGGCATTGGCGCTGGTAGAGCTTGCGGGCGCGCAGCGCTTTCACTTTGCCGGTACGTCCATTGGGGGTGTGGTTGGCCAGCAGTTGATTGCTGAGCATAGCGATCGGCTGCTCTCTGCCACGTTGACCAATACCGGCGCAGTGATCGGTAATCCTAATCTCTGGAACACCCGCGCAGGGCGGGTGCGCCAAGAAGGCTTGGCAGCGATGTCTGAAGAGATCGTGCCGCGCTGGTTTGCACCTCAGGCGTTTGAAGCAAGCCCTGCGTTGAAAGCGGGCTGGTGCACACAGATGGGCCGTGGCGACGATGAATCTTACGCCCAACTGTGCGAAATGCTTGGTCGTGATACGTTTTCTGGAAAGCTTTCTGGTAAGAGCGCCTCTCATAAGGTCAGGATACAGCTGTTTGGCGGCAGCGAAGATATGGCCACGCCGCCCGCGACGCTGGAAGCTCTGGCTGCGGAACTCGACGGCGCACCGTTGGAGATATTTGACGGTGTGGGTCATGTGCCGTCGGTAGAGGCTCCGGTGCTGTTTGCGCAAAAACTTATGGCTGTGCTTTTAACCGCCTCGAACCACAGTGTGGCGTAAGCCTTCGGACTGGAGGCTCGCAAGTAGGTATAGGCAGAGAGAAGCACTCCTATAACCACATACCCCTCATGCCCACCAACCGCTAGAGACACACTACGATGCTCTAGCGGTTGGTGGGCATGGCGTTAGCGCTTCTGTAGATTCGACGATCTGCCGCGCTCGTTAGCTATTACGCGTCACCTTGGTGTACAGAAGAGGGATGACGGCATAATGGCTTTACATGGATATCCATATAAGGAAACAGCGGCAAACCGCTAATCAGATCGTGGAGTTCAGCATTGTCACTGACGTCGAAGATGCTGACGTTGGCGTAACTGCCAGCGATCCGCCATAGGTGGCGCCATTTGCCTTGCCGTTGTAGCTCCTGAGAGTAGGCTTTCTCCTTTGCTTTGATGTCAGCCACTTGCTCGGCGGGCATATCCGACGGCAGTTTTACGACCATTTCTACATGAAACAGCATTGCACTTCTCCATGGGTAGTTGTGCTACAGGTATTCGCGCTACAGAGTGTTTTTTCGATTTAAATAGGCTTGTCGCCAGCGCACGATTTTAACCTCGGCAAATAGCCCCGCCTGGTGGAATGGGTCGGACTCGATGAAGTGCTCGGCCTCCTCGCGGCTATCCAAGTCGACTAGGTAGATACCGCCAGACGCCGTTTCGCCATCATCGGAAAGCTTGGCGCCACAGGCCAATAAGGTCACTACGTTGGCATCCAGATACTCCAGGTGGGCTTGGCGTACCTCCAGGCGTAGGGCCTGACGGCTGGGCTTGTCGAAGGTTTCGATCAAAAAAGGCATGGGGCAGTCCCGTAAGTCAAGAGTCGTTAAGCGTAGATAAGAGCCGTTAGGCGCCGAGGTAGCCCCAAATCAGCATCGCGCTGGCGTAGATGACCCCGAGGTAGATTAGGATCAGCACCATGTAGCCCATCACATCACGTAACTTCAAGCCGGAGATGGCTAACACCGGCAGGATCCAGAACGGCTGAACCATGTTGCTCCATTGGTCACCAATTTGGACGGCCAGCGCCGTGGCTGCCTGGGAAGCACCAAGTTCTGTGGCGGCTTGAACCATAACAGGACCTTGGACAGCCCATTGGCCGCCACCGGATGGTGCCAGCAGGTTGATGATGGCGCCGCTGATGAATGACCAGATAGGCAAGGTTTGCGCACTGGAGATATCAACAAAGGTATTGGCGAACGAAACCACCAGCCCCGACCCCACGAGAATTCCCATGATCCCCGCGTAGAAAGGGTATTGCACGATGATGCCAGAGACGATACGAATCCCATCCGTCAAAGCGGCTAGGTAGTTGGCAGGCGAGGCAAATAGCAATATCCCCAAAAACAAGAAGGCGAAATTGACGGTATTGAGGTTCAGCGAACCGCCATCTAATGCATACAGTGCAATATACAGCATGCCTAGCGCGCCAATGCCAATGCCCACTAATTTGCTGCGATTCAAGCGTTCGGCGATGGTGGTTTTTGTGTCGTTGGGAAGCGGAGCGACGGAGGGCTTGGCTACCGTGGTTGGGTCGATTTCGACGATATCTTTGGCTTGCTTGGGATGCAGCCAGGCATTGAAGAACGGAAGAGTGAGAAGAATAAGGGCGCTGGTGATCAAAAGAATGGGCGAGAAAATTGTTTCGCTCAGTGGGATTAATCCAATCGTATCCTGAAGAAAGTGTCCTTCGGTGGCGATCAGTAGCGGCACGCTGCCAGACAGGCCGATACCATAAAGAGCAAAGCCAGAATACGCCGCAGCGATCACTAATGGGTAATGTAAGCCCTTTACGTTAAGCGCCAATTTCTGGGCGACTATACCGCCGATGACCAAGCCGAAGCCCCAGTTGAGCCAGCTACCGATACCTCCCACCAGAGTGGCAACAACAATCGCGACGAAGGGCGTTGTAACGCGTGCTGCGACGCGGTTGAGTGCGCCGTCAACTAAGGGCGTTTTGGCCAGGATGTAGCCCGCTAGGAGGATGACCGTCATTTGCATGCTGAAGGCCAGCAAGTCCCAGAAACCATCGCCCCAATATCGCACTGCATTCAAGGGACTGGTGCCCTGCATTAGCACTGCCAGGAGCATTGTGAGCATGGTTAGAAGGATAGCGATGACGAGAGGATCGGGCATATAGCGGTTAACGAGCCGGGTGAAGAAATTTGCCAGCGCATTCATAGGAAGCCCTCTTATTGTCGGCGTGTCTGTCATTGGCTATTGTGTACGCATAGCGTACATAAGTTCGTTTTTCGTGAGTGATCTTTGACCTAAGACCAACTTTATTCAATGCGACATTTGTCTAGCACTTGTATGGTCTCAAGCTAGGCGAAGGAGGAAATACTGATGCAGGACGGTTCATTGCAAGCTGCTGTGGTAGGTGCGGGAACCATGGGCACTACGCTGGCCAAGTTAATGGCGACGCATGGTGTCAAGGTCACTGTGGTTGATACCAACCCGCAAGTATTGGAAGCCAGTCGCTTGAGTGTGGGGGAGAGTGCTGCAGTTATTTGCTTTACCACGAATTTGGAGGTGGCGAAGAGTGCCGATTTTGTCATCGAGAGCGTGACAGAAGACGTCGCGATTAAGCGAAAGGTCGTGGCGCAAATCGAGTCTGAAGTAGCCGATACTTGTATCATCGTGACCAATACATCGGGTATTCCGATTGATGACATCGGAAGTGCCATGCGGGTGCCGCAACGGTTCCTGGGGACGCACTTCTTTAATCCGGCGGATATCATACCTGCCGTGGAAGTGGTGCCAGGCAGCCATACCGAGGCGGCAGTAGTGAAAAAGGTATGCGGTTGGCTAAAGCGTTGGGGGAAACGCCCCGCGGTACTGAATACCTGTGTACCTGGCTTCGTCGCTAACCGGATCCAGCATGCGGTGATGCGTGAATGCCTCTCCCTGTTGGAAAAAGGGGTAGTGGAGGCCGAAGCGCTGGATGATATCGTGCAGTACTCTATCGGTGTGCGTATGGCGTTGAACGGCCCATTATGTCAGCGCGACCTTAACGGGTTGGACACCCATCTGAATATCGCCCATTACCTCTATGCGGATCTCGAAGCACGTCAGCAACCTGCCGCTCTGCTTGAAGAGTACGTTGCCCAAGGTCGTCTAGGTGCCAAGGCTGGGCAAGGTTTCTACCAGTGGAGTGATGAGACGCGGACCCAGCACCAGGCCCGGGAGCGGGAAAACCTGCAACGTATCATTGAAATCGCTACCCAACATGCCGGTGGAGACAAGTTATGAATCAGCCTCGCTGGAAGAAACGTCCTGAAGGTAGCAATTGGGGCGAGTTTGGCCCTGACGATCAACTGGGGCGAGTCAATCTGATCGATACCGAGCAGGTGCTCAAAGGTGTTAAGGAAGTTCACGAAGGGGTGACATTCTGCTTGTCGTTACCTCTGGATATCCCCGGTGGAAAGGTATTGAACCCCCGTCGCTCGCCTCCGAAGCTAACTCCGACAGCCTTGGGTGATGACCAGTACATCAACTTCCCTCTGGCGACTCATAGCCCCGCGCTGCATGACGTTATCAGTGATGATCAAGTTCAGCTATCGTTGCAGTACTCTACGCAGTGGGACTCCCTGGCTCATGTGGGCGCTTTGTTCGATGGCGATGGTGATGGCACGCCGGAACGCCGCTACTACAACGGCTACCTGGCCGAGCAGGATGTGCTCGATCTGAGCGGAGAGTCGGCCCAATGGCACGACTCCTATGCTAGACGACTGGGAATCGAGACACTGGCGGCACATGGCATGCAGGGCCGAGCCGTATTAGTCGATCTGGTGAGAGTTTTCGGTGCAGGAAGAACGTTAGTAGGGCACCTGGAGTTGATGGATGCGCTAAAACAGCTAAACGTGGTGGTGGAGCGCGGCGATATGCTGGTATTGCGCACAGGGTTCGCCGAGGCGTTGTTGGATATGCAAGGGACGCCGCAGCCCGAGGTATTGAAAAATACCGGGGCAGTGCTTGATGGCAGTGATTCGGCCTTGCTGGAGTGGATCACTGACAGCGGCATTGCGGCGATCTGTGCGGATAATTATGCGGTAGAAAACTTGGATCGTGAGTTGGCGCCGAGCTGTTGCTCTAAACTTCCATTGCACCATCATTGCCTGTTCAAACTCGGATTGCCGCTGGCGGAGTTATGGTATCTGAAAGATTTAGCAGAATGGTTGCATAGCCGTCAGCGCAACCGGTTCTTGCTAACGGCGCCACCACTTCGGCTGCCAGGTGCCATTGGCTCGCCGGTGACACCAGTGGCAACCGCATAGTGATAAGTTTGCCGCTGTGCTGGAGGGCGTTAGAGATACCTCCGACAATGGGCGTGCTTACACCTGGATGATAAGCTCTTGGGCCTGATCAATTCGACCGTTGAGGCAAACTCACAGTGAGCAGAAAGATTTGGCTGTATGCGCTGGTTCTGGCCTCTTTAATCGTGCTGAGCCTTTTGGGGTTATGGTGGTTATGGCATTGGCAATACAGCCACGCCGAAGCGGATGCCCAACGTCACGCGAATACTCGTCTAGCGCTCTACACCAGTAGTCTGCAAGGCGCGCTTGAGCGCTTTACCTATCTGCCTGACTTACTGGCCCAGCAGCCTTTAGTCCAGGCTGCCCTGCGCGAACCCAGTGAGCTATTGCTATCTCCTGTTAATCAGCACTTGGCTGAGGTCGCTGAGCGTTCGGGCGCTGACGCCATTTTTCTGATGAATGAGCAAGGCGTCACCCTGGCCAGCAGCAACTATGAACTCGAGCAAAGTTTCATTGGCCACGATTATCACTTCCGCCCCTATTTTTACGATGCCATGCAGAGTGGTAGCGGTGAATTCTTTGCGATCGGTGATACAACCGGACAGCCGGGTTATTTCACCTCTTATGTCGTTACTTTTGGCGACGATACTGTCTCTGCGGGTGTCCTGGTGGTTAAGGTCTCACTGGAAGCGCTTCAAGAGGATTGGCGTCGAGCACAAGAAAACGTCATTTTGTCGGATGCCAATGGCGTTGTGATACTTTCTAGCCGCGAGCAGTGGCGGTTTCAGCACATTGATGGGCTTCCTGATGATGCATTGGCGCAGATTAGTGCCCAACGTCAATTTCTCGATAAACCGCTTTCCCCTCTCGGCCAGCGCCTGCATGACGATACACTGGTAATAGGCAACCAAGCACAAGGAGGAGGCGAGCGTTTTCTGGTCGCTTCCCTGCCGCTTTCTACCCTGGGTTGGTCGATGCATTATCTTAGCCCAGTGCGCCCACTTTATATCAGTGCTCGCAACGTACTCCTGGCGGGCTTAGTCACGCTTTCCGCTCTTTTGTTGTTTGGCTTGTGGTTGCGTGAACGCCAAAAACGCCAACACATGCGTGATGCTCAGGCGAAAATCATCCAACAAACCAATATTCGCTTGGAAGAACGTGTCCAGGAACGCACCCAGGCTTTAGAGGATGCGCAAGCTGAACTGGTCCAAGCGGGTAAGTTGGCCGCCTTGGGGACCATGGCAGCAGGCATTGCCCATGAGCTTAATCAACCTCTTTCAGGCATACGCACTTATGCTGCCAACGGTGAGCGGTTGTTGGCGCTCGGCCGTCAGGAAATGGCAGGCGACAACTTCCAGCGTATTCAGGTATTGAGCAAACGTCTCGCTCGGTTAATCGAGCAGCTAAAGCTGTTTGCTCGCAAGGGCGAGAGCCAGGAGGGTGTGGATCTTCCGGCCAGCCTGAACTTCGTACTAGAACTACTGGAGGAGCGTTTCCAGCAGCAAAAAGTGCGTTTGGAGCGTGACGGTGATTGGCAGCAGTCGCTCTGGGTGCGCGGCGATGACGTTCGCCTGGAGCAGTTGCTCACCAACCTGCTGCGTAATGCGCTGGATGCTTTGAATGAGATACCCAATGGCGTCATTCGTCTTCATGTTGAGGTAACGACGGAGCAAGTGCGGTTGACGGTCCATGACAATGGCCCTGGCTTGCCTCAAGAGGTGATCGAGCAGATGTTCGACCCATTCTTTACGACTAAACCGGTTGGGGAAGGCTTAGGGCTGGGGCTGTTTATTAGCTACGGCATTGCTCAGGATCTTGGCGGTAAACTCAGCGCTGGTAATCACCCTGCTGGGGGCGCTTGGTTTTGTCTGACATTACCGCATGGTGAGGAGACACCTTCATGACGCACGCACCTTCTAGCACCTTAGCTCGGCTACCGGCTGCTTCTCTGCCCGTCTGGCTAGTGGACGATGAAGCCGATGTCCGTGACTCTCTTAGCCAATGGTTGGAGGTGTCGGGATTAGAGGTTCACACGTTTTCACGCGCCGGTAAGGCGCTGAATGCACTTCAAAACGGCCAGCCGTGCGGTGTCGTCGTCAGTGATATCAAGATGCCCGAGATGGATGGCTTGGCCTTGTTTGCCGCCGTGCAAGCACTCGATACGCCGCCCCCGGTGATTCTGATCACGGGCCACGGTGATGTCCCCATGGCGGTTGCTGCGATTCAGCAGGGGGCCTGGGACTTTGTGCAAAAGCCCTTCGATCCTGAACGCCTTGAGGAGTGTGTACGACGAGCACTAGAGCATCGGGCCCTGGCGCTGGAAAACTTGCAGTTACAGCAGGCATTACGGAATAACTATTTAAGCACGCGCCTGCTTGGCGATTCTGCACTGATGCAACTACTGCGGCGCCAAGTGGAAAACTTAGCTGCTAGCCGCGCCAACGTGGTTATCAATGGTGAAACGGGCAGCGGCAAGGAAGTCGTGGCTCGCGCCTTGCATGACTTTGGCAGCGGTAGCCAAGGCGCTTTTGTGGCGTTGAACTGTGGCGCCATGAACAGTGAATTAATTGAATCAGAGCTGTTCGGGCATGAAAAAGGTGCCTTTACCGGGGCGGGAGAGCGACGTATAGGCCTGCTGGAAACCGCTAGCCACGGCACCCTCTTTTTGGATGAAATAGAGTCACTGCCACTGTCTGCCCAGGTTAAGCTATTGCGCGCACTGCAGGAAGGTGAAATTACCCGGCTAGGCAGCAACCAGGTTATTCACCTCCATCTTCGGGTCGTGGCGGCCAGTAAAGAGAACTTGCTGGAAATGGTCTCGCAAGGAGATTTTCGCGAGGATCTTTATTATCGTCTGGCGATTGCTGAGCTGGCGATTCCTCCCTTGCGTGAGCGCCGCGAAGATATTCCCTTACTGTTTCGTCACTTCTGCCATCAAGCCGCTGATGTTCACGAAAGGCCGCTACGCGAACCCACCACAGAACTGCTGACTGCCCTCGGCAATCATCGGTGGCCTGGAAACCTCCGCGAGCTGCGCAATATTGCCACGCGCTTTATTCTTGGGCTGGATCTGCCCTGGCAAAGCTCGCCTATGCCGCCAAATCAAGCGTCTGCACTCTCTGTGCGTATGGAAGTATTTGAGGCTACCGTCTTGAAAGAAGCGCTACAGCGCCATAATGGCAATATTCAAGCGGTACTCGATGAACTCGACCTGCCTCGCCGTACACTCAATCAGAAAATGCAGCGTCACCAGTTACGCCGCGAAGACTTTCTCGCGACCTAAACGATTGATTCAAGAGTTAATGCGCTAGGGCTGATTCATCGGCCATTTTTTGCCGATGAGGGCAAAAACCATCGGCGAAAAATGGCCGATGGTCGTTCAGGCGCCTTCGCCTTTTGTCGTAGAGGTGAAATCATAATTTATTGATTTTTATGGCTTTGTTTAAAGTTGGCTAGCTTCTCGCTCTATTGGGGAAGGAGTAGTGATTACTCCAACAATTCCAATAAGCTGGGAGCAACACCATGCTGAAACGCCAATTTCTTAAAACCGCTCTTTGTCTCGCTACCGCCGCTGCATTCGGCGTCAGTGTCTCCGCTGTTACCGCCCAGGACTCTCCCCAGGACGGACAATACATCATGGGCACCGCCACCACCGGTGGCACGTTCTATCCGGTAGGCGTCGCACTTTCTACACTGATACGTGTCAAGCTCGAGCCTACTCACGGCATCTCCGTTTCCGCCATCAGCTCGGCGGGTTCAGCGGAAAACTTGCGCCTGATGGATGATGATCAGGCTCAATTCGGCATTCTGCAAGCGCTCTACGGCGCCTGGGCATGGTCCGGTGAGGGGCCGGTGCCCAAAGCCTATGACAACGTACGCTCAGTTTCCATGTTGTGGCAGAACGTGGAGCACTTTGTGATGCGCGACGCTCTTGTCGATACTGGCACCATCGATGACTTGGCCCAGCTATACGGGCGCGGTTTCTCCATTGGTGCGCGTAATTCCGGTACCGAAGGCTCTGGTCGGCAAATTCTTGCCGGTCTGGATATTGATCCGGAGCAGATGGATATTGCCTACCTGGGCTACAGTGCCAGCGCTGATTCCATGCAGAACGGCAATATAGACGGTATGAACATACCGGCAGGCGTTCCGGCCTCCGCCGTGACCAGTGCCTATGCCAATATGGGCGATGACATTACTACCCTGGACGTGACCGCTGAGCAACTTGAACGCATTAACAGCCAGTACCCAGTGTGGAGTGCTTTCGAAATTCCCGCCGACACTTACCCTGGTCAGGACTCCCCGATCAATACCATTTCCCAGCCCAACATTCTGGTGGTTAACGCCGATGTTCCTGAAGAGCATGTGTATCAAATAACCAAAGCCATGTTCGAGAACCTGCCGTTTCTGAATAACATTCACCCTGCAACGCGTGACATGGCTCTGGAGAAAGCGCTCGACGGTCTGCCGATGCCACTGCATGCCGGTGCCGCGCGCTATTTCCAAGAACAAGGCATTGAAATTCCGGAACATCTTCTCGAAGGCTGAAGGCCTATCGTCCTGCATCTGCCTGGCATAAGCCGGGCGGATGGCCTCCCTATGCCTTACTTAGTTTTATGAGGTACACCATGAGTCATTCGACACCTGATACGGTGCGCGATGAATCCGCAAGCAGCGCTGCAGAGCGCCTTGAGCACCCCTGGCTTGGGCGGATTCTGAGCTTGCTCGCCATCGTCGTTGCTTTCTCACATATCTATTTCAATACCCTGGGCACTGTCTCAGAGATTTGGGTTAGTGCATTACACTTCGGTATGTTCGGCCTGTTGTGTGCGCTTTCCGTGCCTATGTTCAAAGCGCGCTCGGCTAGTGGTCAGCGCCTATTACTCGCCGTTGATGTGTGTCTTGGTCTAGCCGCCCTAGGCTGTGCGTTCTATTTAATCGGTTTCGAGGATGCGCTTTATGCCCGTGGGGTACGCTTTTCCCTGGCTGACTGGATCGTGTCGATTACTGCCTTAGGGTTGGTACTTGAGTTCGCCCGCCGGACTACCGGCTGGTTTATCCCGCTGCTATGTATCATTGCGCTGACGTACGTTGCCTGGTGGGGGCGCTATGTCGGCGGGGTGTTCAATTTCCCCGGGCTGAACTGGGAAACCGTGCTGTTTCGCAGCTTCCTCGGCGGTGACGGCATGCTGGGCTCGATTGCCCGGATTTCCTGGTCTTACGTTTTCATGTTCATTCTCTTTGGCGCCTTCCTGGTACGTTCGGGTGCTGGAGAGTTCATCATCGAGCTGGCACGTTGTGCCGCGGGTCGCTTTGTTGGTGGCCCGGGGTTTGTAGCGGTATTCGCTTCAGGGCTTATGGGGTCGGTCTCTGGCTCCAGCGTGGCCAATACAGTCTCCACCGGTGTGATCACTATTCCCCTAATGCGTAAGGCCGGTTTTCCACCGCGTTTTGCGGCTGGCGTTGAAGCCGCAGCTTCAACTGGGGGCCAGCTTATGCCCCCCGTCATGGGAGCGGGTGCCTTTATCATGGCCTCTTACACCCAGGTCTCGTATCTCACCATCATTGGTGTCGCTGCGCTTCCTGCTCTGCTGTACTTCCTCTCGGTGGCCATGTTCGTGCGCATTGAAGCCAAGCGTAGCGGTGCCCAGAAGGTAGAGATGGAACAGGCTCCTAGGCTGATTGACGTACTGAAGGGCGGTTGGCACTACCTGCTGCCACTTGTGATACTGGTAGTCGCCCTTGTCAATGGCTTCACCCCCACCTACGCTGCCGGTATCGCTATCGTATCGGTGGTCGTTGCTTCCTGGCTATCACGTTCACCCATGAAGCTTCAGGCAATCATCGACGCCCTGGTGCTGGGCACCCGCAATATGGTTTCCACCGCCATTCTACTGCTGACGGTTGGTTTGATCGTCAATGTGGTGTCGACGACCGGCATTGGTAACATCTTTTCGTTGATGATCTCAGACTGGGCGGGCGGCAGCCTGTTAATCACCATTGTGTTGATCGCGCTGGCCTCTCTTATACTGGGAATGGGGTTGCCGGTGACGGCCGCTTACATCGTATTGGGCACGCTATCGGCACCTGCGTTGTATGGTTTGATGGCGGAAAGCCAGCTGTTAGAGCTGATTATGGCCGGTGATTTGCCCGAGCAGGCACGGGCGATCTTTATGCTTGCCGCGCCAGATGCCTTGGAAGCGCTGAATGCCCCGATGGACGCTGCCAGTGCCCAACAACTACTGGCCGTGGTGCCGGACGATTTCCGTTCACAACTCTACGAGCAGGCGCTTTCGTCGCACACGATATCGATGATGCTGGTGGCGGCGCACATGGTGATTTTCTGGCTATCTCAGGACTCCAATGTGACTCCGCCAGTATGCCTTACCGCCTTCGCTGCGGCGGCTATCGCCAAAACGCCGCCTATGCGTACTGGTTTTACCGCCTGGAAAATTGCCAAGGGCCTCTACATCATTCCCTTGCTGTTTGTGTGGTCGCCAATGATCACCGGGACGCCGACCGAAATGCTGGTGGTGTTCGCCTTCGCGTTGTTCGGTATTTACGCCATTATCGCAGGGCTGGAAGGCTATCTGGAAAGCGAGTTGCCCTGGTGGCTGCGCCTAGCCATGTTCCCCATTGGTGCTTTAATGCTGTGGCCCCATGGAAACTTACTGCTGGATTTCTTGGGCTTGGCACTGTTTCTGATGACGCTGGTGTGGAGCGCCAGACGTGACCGCCATGTGGCGCATACAATGGCCTGATACTAGGCGAGTATAAAGGGGGCCGCCCTCTTATAAATAGCGCTCAAATAAATGCCGCCATCAAAAGATGGCGGCATTTCAATGTAATGTCTTAATCAAGGTGGGTGATGGGTTGTCGGTCTGGGTCAATATGCCAAGGCAGGCCGAGGCGTGTATTGCGCTCTAGCTCAGCAATGACTTGTGCGCCCAGCAATAAAATGATGGCACCGACTTCCAGGCTGATCAGCACAATGATCAGCGTTGCTAGGGATCCGTAAACGGCGTTGACGAACGAGAGGTGAGTGAAATAGTAAACCAGTAGCAGCCGCACGCCTTCCCACAGCAGCGCCGCGATAAAGCCGCCGATGATCGCTCGGCGCAACGCGATACGCACCACCGGTAGCACCTTATAGATAGCGCTAAACAATAAGAAAACCCCAGCAAAACTGAATAAGTTAAGGACTGGTTCGGAAAACCCTGCAAACGGCAGTTGCCGCTCAAAGAGCGCCATCATCAGCGTATTGAGCGAGCTGGCCAGGGTGACTACCAGCGTTAAGGCCAGCAGCCCCGCCCCTAGCACTAACATGAAAGCGTACGGCAGCATCACCGATACCCACACACTGCGCTTGATATGGGGGCTTTCTGGCGCATGGAAGATAATCGCCAAGGCATCTTCGAGCATGCGAAAGGCGAAGGAGCTGAAGAGCAGTAGAATGGGTAAGCTAAGAATGCCGATGACGTCGCGAGACTCCAGCAGGCTGCGGACAGCATCCATCAACACTTCGGCATGGGCCGGTGCTAGGTGGCGCGCTTGTACAGCAAGAACGCTGAGTAAATGCTGTTGATCCACCACTTTTGTTAACAGCACAACCAATACTGCAAATAGCGGCACGATGGAGAGCAAAATGTTGTAACCCACCCCACCGGCAAGCAGGATGCCGCGATTTTTCAGGAAATGACACACGACACGCCAGGCAAAATGAGCCAGCCGTGGCAGCAGCAGAAGTAAGGCATTGAGTGCCGTTTGGTTGCGCCCCATCGTTTGCCATTCTCCTTGTGCGCCAATGCTATGCCTTGGCGGTGTGATTGTTCAGTGACAACAAGCGCCAGTGGATAGACTGACGCACAGACCGGCAAAATGATAGGCAATGATCGGCGTTGTTCGACAGAGTCAATTGCCCGACATCTGATTTATCGCGTGAAAATGGTTGTGTCTCATTTAGTGAGATGAACTCGCGAATTTGTCTTGCTATGTTCTAGCTCACCTAGACAAATAACGATAAACATAATGCCGGTAAATGAAAACATCACCTCATCAGGCCCCAGCACGCTCGTTCACGCCATGCAGATACTGCAAATTACCGCACGTGGTGGCCACCGCGGTGCGAGTGTCGACGATTATCTGAATGAGCTGAGTTTCAGCCGTCCTACGCTCTATCGGTTGTTAAAAGGTCTCAAGCAGCAAGGGTTTTTACGCTCTTCCCCCATTCGTGGGCGTTACCTGCTGGGCTATGAGTTGCTAGTGCTTGGTGCTCAGGCGGGCAATGGCGCTGGATTGCGAGATTTGGCTCGACCGAGGCTGCTGGCGTTGGCACAACGCTGGGGAGACAGTTTCTATCTGTTCGCCCGCGATGGTATCTACGCGGTTTGCCTGGAAGTACAGAACGGTGCTTATCCGGTGGGCAGTTTCGTTAGGGCGACGGGAGGGCGCTTGCCGCTGGGTGTCGGCCAAGCGTCGATTGCCTTGCTCGCGTATCTCGGTGCGGATGAGCGAGGCGAGATTCTCGACCACAACGCGACACGATTGCGGGATGATTACGCGATTGCCACCGCCGATGTCGAAGCCGAAATTAACCATCTACTAACACATGGCTACGCCCGTGGCGTTGAAGGTTCTCTACTCCCGGAATACTGCGGCTTAGCCATTCCCATCCTCGACCATAGTGGCCACCCCTTGGGAGCCATGAGTTGCTCAATGCTCAAATCTCGCATGACGACGGCCCATAAGTTGGAGGTACTCCAAGGCATGCAAGAGGAAGTCGCCGCTATGGTTAATCAGGCCCACGGCCTGCTGTATCTGGATTAAATCGTCATGTCACAACCCACGCATCCATCCCATCAGCGCCTGTGCGGCTGGAACGCCTGGCTTCCAGAGCGCCAGCCGACCCCCGCCTTGCGTGGCCAAACTGAGGCGGATGTCGTCATCATCGGGGCCGGTTACACCGGCTTCGCGGCAGCTACGGCCTGGCAGCAGGCGCGGCCTGAAGACCGCATCAAAATTCTTGAAGCCGACCAAGTGGGTGAAGGTAGCCCTGGGCGTAACTCTGGTTTCATGCTGGAAATCGCTTTAGCCAATGATGCTCGCCCCGAAGAACTTGAGCGCATGGAGACACTGAACGCATTAAGCCGACAAACCATGGCGCTACTGCGCGAGCGGGTCGAACGGCTGGGAATTGACTGCCAACTCGAACGTAGCGGCACTTATCGAGCTGCCCGCAGTGCGATAGGCCAGCGCGCCTTGGCCCAGTATGAAGCTTTTCTTAACGCTGCAGGCCTTTCTTACCAGACCTTGAGCGCTAGCCAACTGGCTGAGCGAATTGGCACGCGCTACTACACACAGGGTATTTATTCACCGGACTGTTATCTCGTTCAGCCTGCAGCATTGATTGTTGGTTTAGCGGATTCATTGGAAACCGGAATCGAACTGCATGAGCACTCTCCCGCGACTCAAATCAAGCCTGATGGCAAAAAGTGGCGTGTCACTACACCCGAGGGTGAAGTAACGGCTGGACAGGTAATCCTGGCCAATAACGCGTTTTCTAGGGCCTTGGGCGCAGACCCTTCGCGGCTAACCGCTATTTATACCTATGCCGCTATTACCGAGCCTTTGCCTGGGCTTGAACGACAACGCATTGCTGCGACGACCTGGGGACTGCTACCCGCACATCGCTTGGGTTGTACGCTGCGCACCACCGCCGATGGGCGCTTGATGATTCGTTCGCGTTACAGCTATGAACGCGAAGCCGATAACGCCCGTATTGAGGCTGAACTGAAAGCGAGCCTTGAGGAGCGCTATCCCGAACTCACCCCTGTGCGCTTCGACAAGGTCTGGGGAGGGACCACCGGGCTGACCTATAACGGTGCGCCACTCTGGGGGGAAATCCAGCCCGGTTTGTATGTGTCAGCGGGGTGCAATGGCGGGGGTATCGTCAAGGGTACCTTCCTTGGCGATGCTTTGGCGCGCCATGCCATGGGCCAGCCGGTCGAAAATATAGCGTCGTTATTCGGCAAGGCTAGCTGGATGCCGCCCGATCCCGTGCGTCGGTTGGGTTTCTACCTGACCAGTGAAATGGAGCGCCGTAAGGCAAAGCAAGAAACTTGATCCCCACTCACCATTATAAAAAGAGAGATGACAATGGATCCTCAAGATCATATTGGACTGCTGTCCATCATGCCGGCGGCGTTGGCTATTGTGCTGGCATTTATTACCCGCAACACCGTTTTCTCGCTGGCAGTCGCCTGTTTCGTTGGGGTGATTACCCTGGGCAATGGCTTGATGGGCTTTCCCACGCTATTAAAGGAAACCCTGGGCACCACCAGTTTCTCCTGGATACTGCTGTTGGAGCTTTTCATCGGCACAGTGATCGCGTTCTTCCAACGCACAGGGGCGATTCAGAACTTTACCGCCTGGGTGGAACGCCGTGCTTTATCGCGAGTGCGGGTTCAGTTGATCGCCTGGGTGATGGGCATGTTCGTTTTCTTCAGCGACTATTTCAGTCCCTTGTTTGTCGGTAGCACCATGCGCGGTCTGACGGATCGCTATCGGGTGTCGCGGGAGAAGCTGGCGTATATCGCGGACTCCACTTCCGCCCCGGTGAGTGTGATGGTTCCGATTACTGGCTGGGCGGTGTTTATTTCTGGCTTGCTGATTGGCATGGGACCCATCGAAAATGCTGCTCAGGCGATGGGCGTGTTTCTACATGCGGTTCCCTTTAACCTCTATGCATGGCTCTCGGTGCTGGTCGTGGGTCTGGTCATTGTCGGTGTTATTCCACTGTTTGGACCGATGCGTGAAGCTGAGCGTCGCGCTCAGGAAGAGGGCAAAGTACTGCGTGATGGGGCTGAGCCGCTGGTGGGCGAGGAGCTGACAGAAATTCCGCCTTATGACGGTGCGCGTACCAACCTATTCTGGAATTTTTTCGCCCCGGTGCTGGTGGTGATCGGCGTTGCTGTAGGCACCTTTATCGTGATGGACTCGGCCAAGACCATGGAAGCATTTCTGGCGGCTGCGGTGTTTCTCGGTATCGTTATGCGCCTTCAGGGCATTCCCTTCAACGACATTATGAAAACCTCGATGGCCGGGATGAAGGGAGTAATGCCAGCCATTATTATTCTGGCGTTAGCTTATTCGCTGAATCAGCTTTCCAAAGACATGGGTACGGCCAGCTATATCGTTGAAGCCACCGGTGGCTGGCTGACGCCGGCATTACTACCAGCGATGACATTTCTGATCGCTGCCGTTATCGCCTTTTCGACCGGCACCTCTTGGGGCACCTTCGCTATCATGATGCCGCTGGCCGTGCCGCTCGCGTTCAACTTTAGCGGCGATATGATTACACCGCTGGTATATGCCACGGTGGCGGCTGTAGCGGGTGGCGGTGTGTTCGGGGATCACTGCTCGCCGTTGTCGGATACCTCAGTGCTTGCCTCAACAGGGGCTGCTTCTGACCATATCGACCATATCAAGACGCAAATTCCCTTTGCGCTAGCCGTTGCCATACTCTCCTTGGCTGCTTACCTTTTGCTCGGCCTCACGCTATAAGCGATAAGCCCTGCGATAGACAGCCAGAGGCGGTTATCGCAGGGCTTAAATAGGGAGCTGAGATGGCTAGATTAGCCGATGCATACATTACCTTCTTGGTCTTCAAACACCGGTATTGCGTCAAGTTTACCGAAGGCGCCCGTTAAACAGTTGCCTGTTTTAATATCAAACGCTGCGCCATGGGCACTGCATAGCAAACGGCTTCTATCTGACGAAATAATACTCTCTGACCGGTAGTTTAAAGGTAAATACTGGTGGGGGCAGGCATTGACGTAGCAATAAACAGAACCATTTATGCGCGTTACAATGACGGGGAAAGATTCATCATTACTAATAACTTCCATGCAGTGTGCATTGCCTTCTTCTATAAGATTAGAAGGGCAAATAATAGCCCCCTCTTGGGGGGCGTTTGCATAGTTACGCCAAGCGTCTTGCACAGTGTTTCCTTTTCGTCAGCGCTAATTATGTTATTAAGCGTTTTTGCTAAGTGCCTGATCTTAAGTTTTCGTGTAACGTTGGAGTCTGA
>NZ_JABUZD010000142.1:0-2194 GCF_014897875.1 Halomonas sp. 3A7M | reverse complement strand
GAAAGATAACCGTGCCCTTGACAGGTCAATCCATACCAGGAGGTGGCTTTAGCCCGCGACGATTCAAACACTGAGCCATCAACAGGCACCGCTTCCCAGTGAACCTGCCTGGATGCATTCGCCAAGGCTGCAAAGGCTCAGTATCATAAGCAGCCAACCAAATCACAGAAGTCACCTTCCATGTCATGCCCACCTTGCCCCAATTGCCAATCTGAATTCGTCTATCAGGATCAAAGCCTGTTTATCTGCCCAGAATGCGCCCACGAATGGAACCCTTCCGAGGTTGAAGCGGAAGACACCGTCACGGTGAAAGATGCCAATGGCAGTCTGCTTGCTGAAGGCGATAAGGTGACGCTTATCAAAGATCTCAAGGTCAAAGGCAGCTCAATCGTGCTTAAGATTGGCACCAAGGCCGTTATCAAGCGGCTTAAGGAAGGCAAAGACCACCAGCTCGACTGCAAGGTCGATGGCGCTGGCGACATGATGGTCACCGCCCAGTTTGTGAAAAAAGCCTGAATATATGGCAGTTTGTGTTAGCACAAAGCGTTCTGACCAACTTGATGAAAGCATCCGATCACGAGATATGGATGCTCACGCTGTACAGTAAAACGGAGCGTGCCAGTATTCCTGGGCACATGCTCAAGCAAATAGCGGAGGCAATCAAAAATGGTTGATAGAAACCTTGGGGCAGAGATTCTAGACGGTATCAATGAGATCAAACAGTTCAAGAAAGGCAAAGTAGTTCTGCGAACTCATGAGTTAGCAGAGCCTTCACCCCCCCAAATCATTAGGCATAAACTGAATCTACCAAAGGTTTGAAAACCGTGTAAGCGGCTATCTGCCCATTCCACAGCTTATCAGTATCGACTGCCTGCTAATGGGAATTGCCGTTTTGTATGCTACCGCTTGTCTGAATCACCTTCACTCGCCTAGAGGGCCATCATGGACGTCAGACTCAACACGCAAGAGCAGATCGTGAAGTCATTTTACTCCTGGTTGCCTATGGTGCTGGTCGCGCTCATCCTCTACGGCGCATTATTTGTCGGGCTCGCTATATGGCTACTAATGCAGTTGTTTGGCATGGAGCAAGCAGTCGCGCAAACAGTAGGGCTACCAAGCGGAGTGCTGTTACTGGGTGGCCTGTTTTACATCTATGTGAAGTGGCTGCTGACAGCGCTGTCGTCATACCAGCTTTCCCTGAGAGGCAATCAGCTCATTGTGAAAGGCATTTCGGGGCGGCGAACCATTGAACATGAACTGCCGGTGAATGACGTTAAAAAAATACACATCGGCACGCATACCCATACCATGCAAAAGCCAACTTCAGGGCAGGGCGGCGCTAAAAGCAAAGCTGCCTCGCGGCTGACGTTTGTGCTAAGTAACGGCGACTATTTCAAACTCGATTTCGCCATGAACGCCTTTGATAACGAATCGCTGTATGACTTCCTCGCCGCCATGAAACGTAAAGGGGTCGATATTAACCTTAGCGGCTAACAATACTGTTCCTAACCACCACCTGTGCAGGAAGGAAGTCCCGCTGGCGATGACGTTCGGTTACCGGTAAAAGGAGATGACATGTTTCCACTAGAGGTATTGGCTACATATACACTGGCATGTTTGCTGTTAGTGATTTCCCCAGGGCCAGATAACATGTTGGCGATAGGACGAGGTTTAAGCCAAGGCAGATTGGCCGCAACCGTTTCTGGCTTATCGTCTGGAATGGGAATTCTATTTCACGTGCTAGCGGCGACATTTGGGCTGACTCTTATAATTCAAACGTCCGAGCTAGCCTTCTATGTGGTCAAGATTATTGGTGCGGGCTATCTAATTTGGTTAGGCGTTAAAGTCCTTCGGTCTCGAAATCTATTTTCTTTAGAGCCTGCAAAAAAACAGTCTTTAAAAACTATATTCTCAACAGGCTTCCTTTCAGCGGCACTTAACCCTAAGCCGGGCATGTTTGTGCTCGCGTTTGTTCCCCAGTTTGTAAACCCCAATTTGGGCTCTGTGACCTGGCAAATGATTGGCTATGGGGTTTGGTTTGCGGTTTTAACAGCGCTAGGTTTCAGCCTTATGGGCGTGTTCTCATCTAGATTATCGGAATGGCTGAGAAACAAACCCAAATTGGTTTCTGGCTTAAATATTGGAGCAGGCGTTGAGCCTGTAGAAAAACTCCGCTGACGGCTAAGTTTTGGTA
>NZ_JABUZD010000141.1:0-964 GCF_014897875.1 Halomonas sp. 3A7M | reverse complement strand
AGCGATACTACAAGGGTCGAAACAAAGCGCGGCGGCAACCGCAAACTCAAGGAGTCGATCATGAAACCCACGCTCTACGATATACGCATACAGTCACCTCTCACCCCTGGCGAGACGACTACCCCCAAAGCATTGATTGCACAGGCAGAGTTAAGCGCCAAACAAAGTAGCGGGCTTCACTTTGAGATTTATGAAATGCGTGGCATCGAGCAGCTTGGTGAATGGCTTAAACGTTTGGACGATGAAAGAGAACAGCGGATCTTATATCTAGCCGCCAAGCGCCGCGGTTGGGATTTGTCTCCCGCCCACGTAGCCGCAGTAACCCAGGCTTATGATGAGGCAATGAGCGAGATCCAAGAATCCCAGATATAAACCAACACCCGCGAAGCACTTCAGTCTTTGCGGGGCTATCACCCCAGGAGATTACCCCATGAACGTAGATACCATGATCCAAAATCCCCTCTACCCGACTCAAGGAAATGACCCGCTTATTACGCCTGCGAAACTGCTAGAGTGCGCGCACTCAATGGCAGCTAAGGCGGCTAAACGTGAGGCTGGCCATACCTCGCCTAGTGAAATTCAAAATGATACCGATGTGGGCGAGACTGCCTCGCATGCACGCTGTAAATATGACCTCATTAGCGAATGGGCCTCCTCGATGTCAGAGCACGACAGTAGCGCGCTTTGGGGAGCTTTCTATTGGCCAGACATTCCCTTTTGTGATTTGTGATTAGCCGGGCGAGGCTTTCCCAACCCAACCCAACCCAACCCAACCCAACCTTGACGCGGCTGCTAGCGACCCCTACGGGGCTGCTAGCGACCCCTACGGGGCTGCTAGCAGCCGCGTTTTGTATAGGCTGCCCACGCTGAATAAGCGCCGTGGTAAACCCTCAAGACTACCGCGGGCACGGTGGGGGTGATCATCGGACGCCTTTACCCCGCGCCGCTCCGCGGCAAGGCGACA
>NZ_JABUZD010000139.1:0-1064 GCF_014897875.1 Halomonas sp. 3A7M | reverse complement strand
TTTGGGCGAGATCGCCAACCGGACAACTAGGCTGACAGAGGGGGTGGGGCGTAGATGATGCGTCTCATGAGGTTGTTGGCACCACGTTTACCCCCTGGCAGGCCAAAAAAGGCAATGAAGAGCTGGAAAGTTGGCTCGTCAGAATGCTCAGCCCTAGACCACTTCAAGTTCTATCAGGTTAACGTGCCTGTAGAGGGCGAAGAGCTACCCGTTGTCATTCTCGAAATTCCGCGAGCGCACTCAAAGCCAACGAGCTTTTCGGGCAAAGAGCTTGTGCGTATCGGTTCCAATAAAAAGCCGCTGAAGGATTATCCTGAGGTCGAGCGTGGGCTGTGGCGCATCTTTGATAAAACACCGTTTGAAGAGCTTCCCGCTGCCAGCGACTTATCGATGACAGAAGCATTAGCGCTGCTGGATTACACAGCTTATTTTGAGCTATTGGGGTTACCGTTGCCAACAGACCAAGCGGGCATTCTGAGTAGGCTTGAAGAGGACGGTATGTTGCGCTGCGACGATGCCAAACGCTGGGAAGTCACTAACCTTGGTGCGATTTTGTTTGCCAGAGAGCTACAAAGCTTCAAGGGGTTAGCGCGTAAAGCGGTTCGGCTAGTCGTGTACAAAGGCAAAGGTCGGTTGCACACGATCCGCGAGCAGGAAGGCCGTAAAGGGTATGCTTCAGGGTTCGAAGGGCTGATTGATTACTTGTCGGCGCTATTGCCAAGAAATGAAGTAATTGGCAAAGCTTTGCGTCAAGAAGTGCCTATGTATCCAGACTTAGCCGTTCGTGAATTAATTGCCAATGCCCTTATTCATCAGGATTTTTCAGTAACGGGTGCTGGCCCGATGGTCGAGATTTTTGATGACCGCATCGAAATTACTAACCCTGGCGAGCCATTGGTTGAAATTGACCGTTTTTTAGATAGTCCGCCACGTTCACGTAATGAAGCGTTAGCATCGTTCATGCGCAGGGTGGGTATCTGTGAGGAACGCGGAAGTGGCGTCGATAAAGTGGTCTTTGATACGTAAGCGTTCATTCCAAGGCGTTCTGCCACTCCGGTAAATTT
>NZ_JABUZD010000140.1:0-5699 GCF_014897875.1 Halomonas sp. 3A7M | reverse complement strand
GTGTTGATAGGGAAAGTATCGGCGCCAGCTTCACGGATTCAGGTCCTATTGTACGGCGATTGGTTAAAGTGCTTATTAAGCATCCACACTGACCATCTATACAAACCATCCAGACTAGGCACCATAGGGGCACTTCCCTTCACCGACAAAGCGCTCAGAACCAATAAAGCCTTGTCAGCCCAGCTCTAGCGCTCCTACTTGAGGCAAGAACTGGGCAGAAACCTGGCTTTCATCTCCCAAACGATTGAGCCGCAGCGTGACAAAAGCCTTTGAAAGCAGCTACTTCTTCTTACTAGGTAACAGTTACTGGACGCGAGAGTTATTCAGTGCGTAATTCCAAACACGATAGACGTAAAAAATATACCCGAGCCCGAGCGTCAAAATTGAGATAATCATCCACAAAATAATATGACCAATATTGCTAAAAATATTGATATCACACACCATTTTACGTTCTACGCCTGTTGCAAGATCGACCACCGAGGTACGGTTAATCACAAAGCGGGCAAACGAATAAGGGAAGAAAAACAGTGCAATCCCGAAGGTAATAATGGTTAGCACGACCCAAATCAGCAAGTGGCCAATAATATCTAGAATAGAGAGATTCGCTTTAATATTCACGGTACGTCCTTAAGTGTTAAGAAACAAAGTGCCGCAGATTACCACTGTCGACTACTCCCGTCAGCGCAGTTCATTGCATAAGTGCTATTTTACGAGAGGAAACATCCCCTTTCGTCATACTGACAGGCGTATCGATAATACGTTGATTGCTTCTTTTTATCGCCACTCTAAAAACGTCTCGTTAACGTAATCGCCCCGAATTTGTCCTGCTCATCTTGCCCATCAAACTCACGAGTACGCTGAACAGCGGCATACGTTACTTGCCAGTCCTCCCAGGCCATGGCAAGCCCTGCGGAGGCTTCTGCTACCCATTCTTCACGGTCAACAGAGTGGCTATCTCTGAATGTATTACCATCCAGTGTTAGGTTCTGCGCCATGTAATAGCCTTCTACATTTGCAAACAGATACCACTGCCACCCACGATGGCCACTCATTAGATGACGGCTACCCGGGTTGGGTGTCAGCGCAGGAATACCTTCGGCATCATCTCCCCAGCGTACGCTATCCCCCTCTGTCAGCCTAGTTGTCCGGTTGGCGATATCGCCTAAACTCAGTCCAGAGGGAGCGGTATGGAATTCATGTGCCACGTTATTCTGAAGAGCGTAAAGCCGCCATCCTGAAAAAGTTATTGCCGCCCCACAATCGCAGTGTGGCGTCGGTAGCAACGGAAGAAGGCATCTCCAACGCGACGCTGTATAGTTGGTTAAAACAGTGTCGAGAAAAAGGAGTGCCTGTGCCGGGTTACACCCAAGGCGACAACGAATGGTCACCTGACGCCAAGCTAGCCGTTGTCATCGAAACCGCGACGATGTCAGAAACAGAGCTTGGCGCTTACTGTCGTGAAAAAGGCCTTTATCCCGAGCAAATCCAGCAATGGAAAGCCGCTTGTCTCGAAGGAGCTGGTCGGCAAGAAGAGCAGGCAAAAGCAGCGCAGAAACAGCGCAAAGAAGACCGAAAGACCATCAAGCAGCTCAAAGCGGAAGTACGGCGCAAAGACAAGGTGCTGGCAGAAACAACGTCGTTGCTGGTGCTTTCAAAAAAGCTCGAAGCCTTGTACGGCGAGGATCCGGACAGCGGCGAGGACGACTAACGCCTCTAAAGGAACGTGCAAGGCTCATCGCGCTATTTGACGAAGCGGTTATGGGTGGCGCGTCCCGTTATCAAGCGGCTGCCGTGATCGGCATAAGCGAACGCACACTGAAGCGGTGGCGATCTGAGCGCGGCGCTATTGTCGAGGATCAGCGTCCACATGCAGGGCAACACAGGCAGCCGCATCAGCTGACGCATGAGGAAGAGCAAGCCATTTTGAACACGTGCCATCGCCCCGAGTATCAGAGCTTGCCGCCGTCTCAAATCGTTCCTTTATTGGCCGACGAAGGCGTCTATCTGGCCTCCGAATCGTCGTTTTATCGGGTCTTGAAAAAGCATCATCAGCAGCACCATCGTGGCCGTATGAAACCACGTCGTTCAGTCCCCGAGCCGACTAGCTTTACGGCTACAGGGCCAAACCAGGTCTGGAGCTGGGACATCAGTTATTGTGCCTCCGTTGTGCGAGGTCAGCACTGGTATCTTTACCTGATCATGGATATCTACAGCCGCAAAATCATTGCTTGGGAAGTCCACGACACGGAATCGGGCGAGTTGGCTAAACAGCTTTTGGAACGTGCCTTGCTGCGAGAAGGTTGCTGGCATCAGCCGCCAGTACTGCACTCTGATAACGGAGCACCGATGACCTCCTATACGCTCAAAGCGAGGCTAACAGAGCTGGGCATGTTGATGTCTTACAGTCGGCCGAGAGTAAGCAATGATAACCCTTACTCGGAAGCGCTGTTCCGTACCGTCAAATACTGTCCAGCGTGGCCCACCAAGGGCTTCGCATCGCTGGGCGCGGTACGAGAATGGATGCTAGCGTTCGAGCGGGCTTACAACGAACAGCACCTGCACAGTGGCATCCAGTATGTCACGCCAGCGGACCGTCATCGCGGCGTAGACCAAGAGCGCCTGGAACGCCGGAACGCGGTATACCAACGTGCGAAGCAGCGACATCCGCAACGCTGGTCGGGCCACACTCGAAACTGGGAAGTCACCGGCCCAGTCTCGCTTAACCCGGGAAAAATGCACGAAATCGAGCGTAATCAACAGGCTGCTTAAGCGCAGCCATTTGGACAACTGGGTTGAAAATCACCGCTATAGCCAGCACTAGCATAGGTATATAAGTTGCCTAACGCTGCCCCCACACTGGGCCCGTGGGAGAACTGTTTACCGACTAGTGGTATGTCATTCCACCATTGGCGACGAACGGTTAAATTCACCAGCGCCTCATCGCCCAGCTGATTTTGCCAGCCTCGAGGACGATCGCTATCGGTGACTAGGTGTACTTCGCGCTGAATACTGTCAGCAAGGGAGGATGGCCCCACGAGCCCAATATCGAGATGTAAATCGGTCGCTTGCGTCCATTGCCCCATCGGCACGTCTTCATAGAGCGACACTCCGCCGTAGACAAGACCTGCATAAGGGCGATCATCCTCGATCAACGCGCGGCGCTCGATATTGTTCGGCGTATAAATCTGGTGAATCAAACGGTAAGACGCCCTATCCGCTTGGCCGATAAGGCTATCGGGCAACGCTGTCGCAAGGCGTTGCACCCAACTTGCTTCTTGCGGCGTAAAGGTCCAGTTAAGCTCAAAACCACTGGTAAAATGGCCGTCATCGCTGCTGGCAAGGCCATCATTTGCAAACTTTACCGACAGGGAGCTATCGCTAGCCGCGGCCAATGCGGGCATTAGGCTTAACGGTAAAATAACAAGCAGCACCTTCCTGCCTAGAGCAGAGGTATTATTCACGGCTCAATCCTTGAGTATTGGGGAAAGCAAGAGCGATCAATTATTAACAAACATGAATGATTGTATGTAATGGCACGAATAGATAGCAAGCGTACTTTCTTGCTATCTACATCGCTAACTCACTGCCTATCTCGACATCCTGTCGTGGAAAAAACGTCGCCACAGCATGGCCACTCGCTAGCTTTGAACTTTCTAACGCTCACGGAGAAGCCACTGAGGAGTTACTTCATGCTGGCCATTTTCATCGGTAATGAACAGCGAGCCGTCGCTGATCATGACTGCCCAGTTAATGGACCGTGGCAGACCCTCTGCGATAGTAGCAAGTGCCTCTTGCGGTAGCCCTGCTACATGCACATTCTTGAGCGATGCCACCGCCGGTAGCACTTTATTTTCCCAAAGATCTACTCGCCCATAAGCTAATAGTGACACCCGCTCCGCACGGCGTGAACACCAAGTAAGACGCTCGGCATCTGGCAAACCGACTTCTATCCAATGCAGCACGCGGCCATCCAAGCTTTTTTCCCACAAGGCGGGTTCGTCCACATCGGAAAGGCCACGACCAAAAGCGAGCGCTTCGCTGTACCACAATAGGTAGGCGATTAAACGTGCGCACATCCGGTCTTCGGTTTCAGAAGGGTGCCGAGCCACGGTAAAACGCAGTGTCTCATAGACATTGCGATCAAGGTCGGTCAGGTTGACATCAACTTTGTAAGGGGTAGCACTCAACGCCATTGGAAATATCCATCTAAAATTTGCGTCAGTGTAGCGGATTTATCGAAACACAGGGGCGACACTGCGCTATACCGCTCGGTAATCGTTTAATAAGGCGGCGTTTTTAATCGTGTCCTGCTCATGCATCGGCTCACGCCAGGTTTCTGCCAAGGCGGCTTGGTACCACTCTTCCATCGCCGGATGTGCAATCAGACGCTGAACATAAGCCTGTGATACTTCGCTCAGCGGCAGACTAAACGTCTGCACCCGAAACGCAACTGGGGCGTAAAACGCATCAACAGCAGACAACTGCTCCCCTGCCAGAAAGGGGCCTCCAAAGCGTTCAAGGCCTTCCAGCCATAGCGTGTCTAGTCGTGCCAAATTATTGGTTAGGCCTACTGAACGCTCTTTTAGCGCAACACGCACGCCACAATTCATTGAGCACTCATTGCGCAGTGCACTAAAACCACTGTGCATTTCGGCACTGGCACAACGCGCCCAGGCGCGTGCCGCTTTGTCTTCCGGCCACACATCAGGGTACGTTTCAGCCAGATACTCAACAATGGCCAACGAGTCCCATACCGCTACCTCGACATCTGAATCCACCAAGCATGGCACCAAGCCAGAGGGTGAAAAACGCCTAAAGGTGGCATTGCTCTCACCAACACCGCCTTCAAACGGCATGACGTGTTCATTGAAGGGAATATTCAACGCCTTCATTAGCACCCAAGGGCGCAGCGACCAAGACGAGTAATTCTTGTTGGCAATATATAGGTCAAACATGCAGCGCTCCTGGTAAAGGACATGAATCAGCAGCCACTCTTAACGCGCCGCCTGAGCTAGGGTATTGCTTCCTAATCCCATTAATACGCCGCCGCCAATACGTTGAATCAATCTGGAGGAGCCATGGGACTTTTGTAGCCACTCCCGCAGAGGGCTAGCCAGCAGCACCACCATGACATCTGCAGAAGAGAACAGCACATTGGTGGCGATACCGAGCCAAAGCAGTTGCCATGCCACTGGTATGGCGCTATCGGGCTGAACAAATTGAGGTAGAAACGCTACGAAGAAGAGCGCCGTCTTAGGGTTGAGCACTTCCACCAGAAAGCTGTCACGCAGTACGCGCTTAGTGGTTGCCAGTGGAACGTCATCGCCATGGGAGCGGATGCCCTGCTTCCAGAGGCGCAGTCCCATCCAGAGCAGGTAAAGCCCACCGATGACCTTCATCGCAATGTAAGCTGGCGGAATAGCCGCAAACAGTAGCGCCAAGCCTAGCGCGGCAGCAATAACGTGGACGTAGCAACCGATATGCACACCGATAACCGCTAACCATCCTGCCCGTCGGCCTCGCCCCAGCGTTTGCGCTGCGGTGTACAACATCGCAGGTCCGGGTAGGTAAGCAAAACCAAGCGCGGCGAGGATAAACGCGGCCCATTGCATCGTGGCAACTCCATAGAGAGTTAAGATAGTAAGCCTGAGAATATCGAGTAGGGTGAGGCGTTACCGCCTCATCCCTCTCACAGA
>NZ_JABUZD010000137.1:0-614 GCF_014897875.1 Halomonas sp. 3A7M | reverse complement strand
CCATCAAGGCCTATCAGCGCGGCACCGGCAAAAAGCAGCGGGACGACGACTGCTTGAATGACTCCGGTCTGCGCTTTACCGCCGATGTGCCGATGGAGGTCATTGAGCACCTGCCACCGGAACTGACCGGGCCGGAGGCTGACCAGTACGAAGTGATCGGTAGCAAGACCACCTACCGGCTGGCCCAGCGTGCCTCCAGTTATGTGGTGCTTAAGTGCGAACGCCCGGTGTTCCGGCGAAAGGGGGCCGAGAAGCCGGTGACGACTCTGGCTCCGTTCAACGTGCTGGACAACAGCCTGGCCGACGTCAGCCTGCTGGCCGGGCTGCTGGTGGACAAGTTCCAGTTCCACCTGCCGCTGTATCGTCAACACCAGCGCATCCAGCAGGCCGGTATCACCGTCAGTCGCAGCACCCTGACGAACCTGGTCAAGCGTGCCATCGACCTGTTGCGACCCATCGTGGATGCCCAGACCGACAATGTGCTGCGCAGTCGGGTGCTGGCCATGGATGAAACGCCCATCAAAGCCGGTCATCAGGGCCGGGCCGGGCCGCAAAAGGGCAAGATGAAAACCGGCTGGTTCTGGCCGTTATACGGCGATGCCGACGAGGTGGTG